>NZ_JBSMVT010000032.1:0-29256 GCF_053760925.1 Enterococcus olivae | reverse complement strand
CCGAATTTATTCTATACTTATCCATGAGATAGTCCTTTTTATTGGTCTTGGATAAGTCATCCAAGTGCTAGTATAAAGGATTTTTTTGTTTCATGGAATAGGTTATAATTTTAATGCAACACTAGTGAAATTTTATCAAAAAAATGTTTGTTGAAAGCGCTTGACTTTTATTTAGTTTAACGTTAAACTAAACGAGAAAACAAATGGTTTAACATTAAACTAAAATTTGGGAGGATGTTTTTCATGAAGAAAAAAATAGTAGGTGCTTTATTCTCTGTGTTGCTGATTAGTAGTTTGGCTGCATGTTCTTCAGGAGGAAGCTCTGGTGGCGGAGCAAAAGATGAAAATGCGGACAAAGGATTGGACGTACTGGGAGATACGATCCAATTCGATCCAAACAAGCTAGTCAATGAAGGAGAGCCGATCGCACTTGAATATTGGACCTGGGGCGATAATGACCCAGCGATCAAAATGGCAGAAGCATACGAAGAAATTTATCCAAATGTAACAATTAAGCCAGTGATTCAGCCGTGGGATGATTTTTGGACGAAATTGCCACTATCTTTACAAGGAGACAATGGTCCGGCAGTATTCAATATCCACAACTCTCAACATGATTTGATCATGCCATATTTGGAAGCTTATGACATTCCTGTGGAAGATTTGCAAGCAGACTTCAATTCAGTAGATCCTCACATCATTGATGGTAGTGTGTATTACACAGACAGCGTGATCAATACGGGAAATATTTATTACAACAAAGCACTTTGGGAAGAAGCTGGCTTGACCGAAGCCGACATTCCAGTGACATGGGATCAATTTAGAGACGTAGCTAAAAAATTGACGATTATTGAAGATGGCAAACTTGTGCAAGCAGGCTTCAACTACAATGGTGAAACTTACAATGCCTTGTATCAAGGAATGAACTACCAAAAAGGCGAGCTATTGTTCACAGAAGATGGACAAACAGCAAATTATGACAATCCAGTAACACTTGAAAATGCCCAGTTCTTTGTTGATTTGTATGAAAAAGACCAAGTAGGATCGAAAGACTTTGGGGATGATTCAACAATGAGCTTTGGGAATGGACAGACAGCAATGGTCTACAAATGGGGCTGGATGGTCGCCGAACTGGAAAACAAATACCCTGAGATCGACTATGGCGTATTTGCAACACCGACACCAACAGAAGAAGTACCATTTGCTTATGATCGCTTCAACGGCGAAAGTACACCAGGAATCAATAAGAACCAATCAGAAGAGCAACGTGCAGTAGCACAAGATTTCCTTCGTTTCTTATTGGCAAACGATGAGTATTCAGTAACTGCAGGTCTATCAATGGCATCCTTCCCAACGAAAAAATCATTGGCGGACGATTCTAGAATTCTAGAAGATCCAGTATTGAGTGTAATCGCACCACGTGTGGAACGTTTGATCTGGCCAGGACCATTCCCATCAACAGTCGAAACTTCTGCTAAGCAAGCAATCGAAGACATTCTGTACAATGGCAAAGCAATCGACACGGCTGTAAAAGAAGCACAAGATCGGATGGATAGCGACATGAGCGGTTCCGATTTCACTTCACTTGAAAGCAGCTACCAGTTCTTTGACGAAGCAAAATAAACAAACGGAGCGCTGGCAGATATTATGCCAGCGCTTTACATTAAAAGAAATAAGGATGCCAGTCCTACTTTACCAGTCTCACTTACTAGGAACTCCAAGCTAGTGAGATGGTATGCGTAGAGAGGATCAAACTTAAATTTTCGTTTTTTGAAAATTTAAATACTCTCAAACGAAATAGCTCTAGGAACCCCAAACTAGCGGAATAGCTCTAGTAGTTCCAAGCTAGTGGAATGGTATACGGCATTTCGATCAAACTAAAATTTCGTTTTTCAGAAATTTTAATACTTTAAAAGAAATAAGGAGTGACATCAATGAAGGACAAAACGCTGCAACAGTCAAATATATTCAGCTTACGAAATATTACCATTGTTTTTTTGGTCGGTTATTTTGGTATTTTTATTATCTATCCTATTTATAAAGCATTTGCAGGGAGTTTTCATGATTGGAATCCCTTGATTGGTAAATATGATTTTATTGGATTAGAGAACTTCAAGAGTGTGTTGACAAACAATCTGTTCTGGAGCTCGATTACGAATACATTTATTTTTTCATTTTTCTCGGTCGTTTTTCGGATCATTATTGGTTTGGGACTAGCGATGCTCTTATATTCTAAATTGGCTCGTTTCAAAACCTTTTTCCGTGGCATGTTCTATATGCCGACGATCACACCGTTGGTCGCTGTTTCCTTTGTTTGGATGTGGCTGTACAATCCACAGTTTGGTTTGATCAACAAGGTATTCGACTTGGATATCAACTGGCTGAGAGATCCTAACTGGGCACTGCCAGCGATCATTATTATGACGATCTGGAAAGATTTTGGTTACGCTACGGTAATTTTCTTGGGTGGTCTGATGGGATTACCAGATGAAGTTTTTGAAGCAGCCGATATGGACGGCGCGTCCAGATGGCAACGATTTGTGCATATTACGTGGCCTTTGCTGAAACCTACAACACTCTTTGTCACGATCACTTCATTGATCACGTATCTGCAAGCCTATGTACAGATTCTGATCATGACTGAAGGGGGACCAGGAACATCAACCTATGTGATTTCCTACTTGATCTTTGACGAAGCCTTCGTCAAATACAATTTCGGTACAGCTTCGGCAATGGCGATCATCTTGTTTGTTCTGATCGGAATTCTGACTGCGATCATGTTCAAAATAACTGGAGAAAGTGAGGGATTAGCCTAATGGATGCTCAAAAAATAAAAACAACGATCTTTAATGTGATTTTACTGGTGATTGCTTTCATCACGGTCGTACCTTTCCTTTGGATGCTGGTTTCATCCTTTGCTCCAAATAGTGAGATCGTGAAAATCGGTGGTAGCTTTTTCCCAACACCGTCCACCTTTGATAATTATAGAAATATCCAAGAGAACTTTGGCTTTATGCGCATGTTCCTAAACAGTTTGTTTGTTTCTTTGACAGTTACAGCGTTAACGATCTATTCTAGCGCCTTGATCGGTTTCGTTTTTGCTAAATTTAGATTTAGAGGGCGGGGCTTACTGTTTGGTATGGTGCTGAGTTCATTAATGCTTCCATGGGCAGTGACGATCATCCCTAGATATGAAATGATGGTCACCTTTGGCTGGTTGGATTCTTATCAAGCACTGATCGTTCCATCGATGGTCAGCGGTTTTGGTATCTTTATGTTCCGTCAGTCGATCTCGCAGATCTCTGATGAGATGCTGGAAGCAGCTAGAGTGGATGGGGCATCTGATTTCTTTATTTTCCATCGAATCATTCTGCCAATGTCTCGCAATACGATCTCCAGTCTGGCAATTTTCCAATTTTTATGGAGTTGGGAAGATTTCTTATGGCCGTTCTTGATGATCAATGATGAAAGCAAGCAGCTGATCTCTGTTGGTTTGCGTTTGTTCAATGGACAGTATGGAACAGACTATGGCGGTTTGTTCGCGGCAACATCTGTTTCGATCATTCCGGTAATCATTGTGTATCTGATTTTCCAAAAACAATTTATCTCAGGAATCGCCAGCGGTTCTGGAAAATAGTTTTTCCCTAAAACGCTTCAATGTAATGGTATACTTAGAGATGAATAGACGAAAAAGGGTGATAGCCAATGAGAGTGACCATTAAACAAATTGCTGAAGAAGCAGAAGTTAGTCTAACAACAGTCTCTAATGTTATTAACAAAAGATTCCATCGGGTCTCCAAGGAAAAAATCGCTTTGATCGAAAGTATCATCGAAAAGTATAACTATACACCGAATATGAATGCTCGTTCACTCGTGCAATCTTCTTCTCAGTTGATCGGTCTACTGTATTATTCCGATGAACCGGATCTGTCTTTTTCCGATCCTTTTATTGCTGAGATTTTGTCTGGGATCAATGAACAGGCAAAAAAAGCTGGTTATTTTGTCTTGGTACACAATATCAATTCCAAAGAGGATGTCAAAACGATCCAAAAAAACTGGCTTTTCGAAGGTTTCATCGTTGTGGGCGTGTGGGGCAGACAATTTGTAGAGATCAACGAAGTGTTTGACCGTCCAGTCGTGTATATCGATACACATTTATCCAAAGAAACACTGGCACTGGTCCAGGAGCAACCGGACCGGAGCTTTGTCAACACAGATGACTATGCAGCGGGGGTCCTAGCTGTTGAGCATTTGATCGATTACGGTCACTCAAACATTGCGTTTCTATCCTATGACTATGCCTTCAACGAACCAAGCGTTATCGAAGAACGCTATCGTGCGTATGTCGATACCTTGAAGAAGCATGATTTAAGAGTCGCTGAGGAGCATATTTATACCGATCATGAGTTTGACAGACTTCTAAAAGATCTGTCGCAGTTTTCCGCGATCGTTGTTACAGGAGACTTTTTGGCAGCAAGACTGTTCAAATATTTGAAAAACCGAAGTGAATTTTCGATAAACACGTTGTCTGTCGTCAGCTTTGATGATATTTCTTTTGCTGAACTGATGGATCCACCCTTAACAACGGTTCGATTGGAACAGAGAAACAAAGGCATATTGGCATTTGAACAATTGATTGCTTTGGCGAATGATCAAGAAGTTGAGTCACACTTGCTGTTGCTGGAAGGCCAGCTGATCAGCAGAAAATCAGTACGAAAATTAGAGTAGTAGAGGCCCTTTTTGGAGGGCTCTCTTCATTTTAAGAATATAAAAGAATAAAGGATTGATGTATAGATGAAGAATGTCTTTCAAGGAGAAAATTATCGCCTCACCGTTTTAACTAAGCAGTTGATCCGACTGGAATATTCCGAAAACGGTTATTTTGAAGATGGTCAGACACAGATCGTACAAAATCGTCAGTTTGACCTTCCTGATTTTGAAGTGATCGAAAGGGAGGATCAGCTGGAGATCATCACTGATTCTGTCCATGTCCATTATAAAAAGGGACCGTTCTCAGCGATGAACCTTTTTATTGATGCTCGAAACAATTATTCTGCTTATGGCAATCGCTGGTATTACGGAGAAACCTATGAGACGTTGAAAGGAACAACGCAGACTCTGGATCATATCGATGGAGCAACAGAGCTAGAAGAGGGAATCATCAGTAAAAATGGTTTTGCGATCCTTGACGATTCAGAGAGCTTTTTATTAAATGACGGTGAGCCAGTTTTACGTCCGAACAAAGAGATCGATCTTTATTTCTTTGGACATGGCCGTGACTATTTAGGAGCGTTGAAGGACTTCTACCATTTGACTGGAAGTACTCCTTTGCTCCCTCGTTATGCTTTGGGTAACTGGTGGAGCAGATTTTGGAAATATTCAGAGGAATCTTACCTAGAATTGATGGAACGTTTTGAAGCAGAAGGTGTACCTTTGGCTGTCAGTGTCATCGATATGGACTGGCATTTGACAGATATACCTGCTCGTTTTGGTAGTGGCTGGACAGGTTACTCTTGGAACGAAGAGCTTTTCCCAGTTCCCGAGCGTTTTATGCAAAAATTACATGACAAAGGTTTGAAGGTGACGCTGAATGTCCATCCTGCTGATGGGATTCGTGCCTTTGAAACAGTCTATCCCCAGGTTGCTGAACGAATGGGACTGAATCAGGAGTTAGAGCAACCAGCTTTGTTTAACATCTCTGATCCGACCTTCCGCGAAGCCTATTTCAAGGATGTTCATCATGAGTTGGAAAAACAAGGCGTCGATTTTTGGTGGATCGACTGGCAGCAAGGAATTAAAGGGAAAATGGCTGAGATCGATCCACTTTGGTTATTGAATTATTATCATTATCAGGACATCGCGAAGAAAAATGAAAACGACATTATTTTGTCTCGCTATGCGGGTCCCGGCAGTCACCGTTATCCGGTAGGCTTTTCAGGAGACACGATTATTACTTGGGACTCTCTGGCTTTTCAGCCTTACTTCACTAGTACGGCTTCCAATATTGGTTATACTTGGTGGAGCCATGACATTGGCGGACATATGAACGGTTACCATGATGAAGAATTGGCTTTGCGTTGGGTTCAGCTAGGTGTTTTCAGTCCGATCAATCGACTGCATAGCTCAACGAGTCTCTTCAGTGGTAAAGAGCCTTGGGGTTATTCAAATCAAACTTGTCAAGTTATGAAACGTTTCTTGCATTTACGCCATGAATTACTTCCTTATCTTTATACAAGCAATGTGAGAACACACGAAGATGGATTGCCTTTGGTTACTCCAATGTATTATCATTATCCGATGGAGGAAAACAGCTATCAGGTACCCAATCAGTACTTCTTTGGAACAGAGCTGATGATTGCTCCGATCACGGAAAAAACAGCAGGCCGTTTCAAGACAGCGAAAACCACAGTTTGGTTGCCAAAAGGGACCTGGTATGATTTCTTCACGGACGTAAAATATGAAGGAGATATCCAGCTAAATGTCTATCGTAAAATCGATACGATGCCAATTTTTGTCAAAGAAGGCGGGATCGTGCCTTTAGATAGTCAGCCTGAGTTGACAGGCACACGTTTACCTGAAATAATTGACTGGCATATTTTTCCAGGAGCATCCAATAGCTTTGAGCTAGTTGAAGACGATGCCGGCAAACGAGCAGTCACTCGACTTGAACTGGATTGGGAAAACCATGCAGTGAGCCTAACGGTTACCGGAGACAGCGAGATTTCCCCTGAAAAGCGTCAGCACCGCCTGTGTTTCCATCATATGAAAGCAGAGGATATGCTGTTGGACAATGCGACACAAGAAGTGATTTTTGATAATGAAAGTCCTGCGACAAGTATTCATCACGAGTGGCTCTTTGAATGCCTTCATCGTGCAGAGCTGGACTATGATTTGAAAAATCAACTGTGGATGCAATTGACTGAGGAACAACCGTTAGCGAAAACAATGACTGTTTTGAACAAATTGGAACCGGAATTACGAGACCGTTTGTTTGAAATCGTTTATACTCAAGACAGAAACAAATAGAAGGAGCGGATAAAATGAACAAACATTGGTGGCAGGAAGTCGTGGTTTATCAAATCTATCCACGCAGTTTTAAAGATAGCAACGGAGACGGCGTTGGGGATATCAATGGAATGATCGAGGAACTGGATTATTTGAAAAAATTAGGTATCGGTGCGATTTGGTTGTCTCCTGTTTATCAGTCGCCGAACGATGACAACGGCTATGACATCTCTGATTATGAAGCGATCATGTCAGAATTTGGGACTATGGCAGACATGGACGAATTTTTGGCAGAAGCCAATAAACGTGATATCAAAATCGTCATGGATCTAGTCGTGAACCACACGTCAGATGAGCATCAATGGTTTGTTGAGGCACAAAAAGGCAAAGAGAATCCATACCGTGATTATTATGTCTGGGCAGATCCTGCCGAAGATGGTGGTGTGCCTAATGACTTGCGTTCAGCGTTTTCCGGTAGTGCTTGGGAACTGGATGAAGCCAGTGGTCAATATTACTTGCATTTATTCAGTAAAAAACAGCCCGATTTGAACTGGGAAAATCAAAAAGTGCGTCAAGCAGTGTATGAAATGATGAATTTTTGGATCGACAAAGGAATCGGTGGTTTCCGTATGGATGTGATTGATCTGGTAGGGAAAATCCCTTTGGGAGAAATCACAGGCAATGGCCCCAAATTGCATGACTACTTGCAGGAAATGAATCAGGCGAGCTTTGGTAAGCACGATCTGCTGACAGTTGGTGAGACTTGGGGAGCCACTCCGGAGATTGCTAAATTGTATTCCAATCCAGAGCGCAATGAGCTGTCGATGGTTTTCCAATTTGAACATATTGGATTGGATCAACAACCAGATAAAGAAAAATGGGATCTAAAACCAGTGTCAATTGCTGAACTAAAAGCAATCCTGACGAAATGGCAGACAGAATTAGGCAACGAAGGCTGGAATTCACTGTTTTGGAACAATCATGACTTGCCACGGATGCTTTCTCGTTGGGGCAATGACCAGGAGTATCGTCAGGAAAGTGCAAAAATGCTGGCGATCCTGCTACATATGATGAAGGGCACGCCTTATGTGTATCAGGGAGAAGAGATTGGGATGACCAATACGCCGATCACAGATATTTCTGAAGCCGAAGATATTGAAACGATCAATATGTACCAAGAACGATTGGCACAAGGTTATTCGAAAGAGGAGATCTTGACATCGATCAACGCCAAAGGTCGCGACAATGCCCGTCGTCCGATTGCTTGGACTGCTGAAAAAAATGGAGGCTTTACGACAGGAACTCCGTGGATCGCTTTGAATGACAATTATAAGGAAATCAATGTCGAAGCGGCTTTGGCTGATCCAGACTCGGTTTTCTATACTTATCAAAGATTGATTCAGCTACGCAAGGAACATCTGATCATGGTTTGGGGAGATTTTAAGTTGGTTGAGACAGGTGATCAAATCTTTAGTTATTATCGTTCTTATGAAGGAGAACGCTGGTTGATCGTGACCAATTTTTCAAATGAAGAACAGACCTTTACGTCTGATGAAACGGTCGCAGAAGTCATCATCCAAAACACTTCGGCAGACCTTTCTTCTCTAAAAGAGCTACAACTACAACCTTGGCAAGCCTTTGTTGTCAAAGTTAGTTAGGAGATTTTGTTTTTTTTAGTGGCGCTACACTACACAACAAAGTCTGCTTTTGTCGACCGTGAGACCAACTTAAGCCTAAAGTCTCAAGTCTGCCAAGCTTCAAACTGGGACTAATCGCTCAAGCGACCAGCCCCAGTAATTCACATTGGCTCTTAGGCACGGTGACGTCGCAGCCTTGTTGTTTCGTTTCGCTAAGCATAGACAGCTACTGCTTTCAGAATCAAAGTTATTCATGACTGAGTGGACTCTTTTAGCGTAACGGAGAGAAGAGCTTGCGTTGTCGCCGTGTCTAGAATTCAATGTGAATTAGTCTCCGTTATCAATTTGATTGGTTACCGAGACTTTGAAGCTTGAAAGTCGTGAGACGATAGGCTCACGACGGTTACACGGCTGACCTGAAGCAAGACCTTCTCGTAGTGTTAAGAGGCAAACAACAAACAATCAATCGTTTGAAGGATACCAGTTCGGCTTATCAGGAACTCCATACTGGCGGAATGGTATACGGCATTTCAATCAGACTAAAATTTCGTCTCTTAGAAATTTTAATACGTTAATAGAAATAAGGAGAGAATAAATGAGTAAATGGTGGAAAGAAGCAATTGGATATCAAATCTATCCAAGAAGTTTTAAAGATACGAATCAAGATGGACTTGGGGATTTGAACGGTATTCGTGAAAAATTACCCTATTTGAAGGACCTGGGGATCGATTTTATCTGGATCACCCCGATCTATGCCTCTCCTAACGTCGATAATGGCTATGACATTTCTGACTACTGTGCCATTTCTGAAGATTTTGGTACGATGGAGGATTTTCAAGAATTAGTCAAGGAAGCAAAAGTGCAGGACATTAAGATCATTATGGATCTGGTGATCAATCATACCTCTGATCAGCATGCATGGTTCCAACAATCTCGTGAAAGTGACGACAACGAGTACAGCGACTTTTACATTTGGCATGAGCCGGTGGATGGCAAAGAACCCAATGACTGGCAATCTATTTTTGGCGGATCGGTCTGGGCATACGATGAGAAAAGAGAGGCTTATTATTTCCATGCCTTTGCGAAGGAGCAGCCCGATCTAAACTGGGATTCACCAGCGATGAAGCAAAAAGTATTTGAAATGATCGAATGGTGGGTCGCACAAGGAATCGATGGCTTCAGAATCGACGCGATCTCTCACATTAAGAAGGATAGCTGGGACAAAGAGAGCAATCCGGAAAATGCGAGCGAGAACTATCAAAACGTTGAAGGTATCGATGTGTACCTGAAGGAATTAAGCAAATTACTCAAAAAAAATCAGATGATGTCTGTGGGTGAAGCTTCAGGGGTCACCGCTGAGGAAGCCGAAGTTTGGGTTGGTGAAGACGGCTATTTTGACATGATTTTTGAATTCGAGCACATCAATCTTTGGCGTTCAAAAACGAACGACGATGAGATCGATGTCCAGTCTTTCAAAGAAGCACTTATACGCTGGCAAGAAGCAGTGGCGGATGGCAAAGGCTGGAATGCCTTGTATATGGAAAATCATGACGTGCCAAGAAGCATCTCGGTTTTCGGAAATGACTCAGAAATCTATCGAACGATCTCTGGTAAAGCCTTGGCGATGGTCTATATGATGCTGCAAGGAACACCTTTCATTTATCAAGGACAGGAAATCGGTATGATCAACAAAGAATTCATGGGGATCGAAGAGATCAATGCGGTTGATTCTAGGAACCTGTATTTCCAATTGATCGAAGCAGGCTATTCTACTAGAGAAGCGATGGCAGTCGTTTCTGAAACAACGAGAGACAATGCCCGCACCCCTATGCAGTGGGACGGGTCAGAATATGCTGGCTTTTCTAAAGTCGAACCTTGGCTAGCAGCTCACAACAGCAAAGACTGGTTGAATGTGAAAGAAGAGCAAAACCATCCGACGTCTATTTATCATTTTTACAAACAGCTGATTGCGCTAAGAAAAGAACACTCTGCATTTGTAGAAGGGGCCTTCCAACATATTGATTTAGATGAAGAAGCGATCTTCTGTTATGAAAGAAAAGATCAGGAAGCGGCTTTTGTAGTTGTTGTCAATTTGAGTCAGCAAGCAAAAGAATTTGTTTCTTTAAAAGAGCTACCAAATAATTCGATGTTGCTATCAAATTATCCAGATTATGATTTTGAGACCCTGCGTCCGTATGAAGCACGCTTGTATCAAATTAGTGAAATTTAAAAACAAGGACTTAGAAAGTGATCGTTACTTTCTAAGTCCTTGTTTTGTTTAGCTTGTTTGTCCTGTTAAGAGACGAACTGGTAGCTTGTAGGCAGGAGACATTTCTTTTTCAGGATGGATAATGCGCTGGATCAAAAGATCGACCAACAGCTCGGCCAGTTCATCGATCGGCTGAATAACGGTAGACAGCTGCGGACAATGCTCTTGGATGAAACGTGTGCCATCATAGCCAATCAGCTTCAGTTTATCTGGGATCGCAAGATTGAGCTCATGACAGTTGTTTCTGACAAGCAAAGCGGTCAAATCGTCTGTGCAAAATAGTCCATCAAGATCGGATTCTTCTAGGATTCGTTTGATTTTCATGTTTTTTAGAACGAGAGAATGCTCAAAGGATTCAAAACGAAAGACTTGAGCTTCTAACTGATGCTTCTTCAGAAAATCGAGATAACCCTCCAAACGATCATTCGTCGGTGAATCAGAGGCATTGCTGCCTGTGATGATCCCGATTTTTCTAGCTCCCTGCTGATAGAGATATTCAGCCGCCAGACAACCACCTTGATAATTGTCGCTGCCGACGATCGGGATGCTTTCAGCCAATGCCCGGTCAAAGGACACGATCGGCAAATTCAATTCTTCGTATTCCTGAATCCCTAAATTATGAGCACCTGCAACAATACCGTCTACCTTGTTGGCTGCCAGCATATTGAGGTAATTGCGTTCTTTTTCTTTGTTGTTTGCGCTATTGCACAAAATCGATTTATAGCCGCGGTCAAAAAGTTTGCTTTCTAATTTCTCCACTAATTCACCAAAGAAGGGATGAGCAACAGAAGGAAAAATCAAACCAATCAGTTGAGTGTTTTTTCCTTGAAGGGAACGAGCCAATGAGTTGGGCTGATAGTTCAATTCTTTCATTGCTGCATGGACCTTGTCGATGGTTTTTTGACTCAGTGAACCATAGTTGTTAATGACCCGCGACACCGTTGTGGGAGAGACGCCTGCTTTGTTTGCTACATCAGTGAGTTTGATCGCCATGGTTGAACTCCTTAGTTTTGTGATGTCGACCGTAGCTCCCAATGGTGTCCTGTGTAGCTCCCTTGAGTTCCTTCAATAAACAGCTGCGTTTCTTCTATGTTTGGAAATACTCTGGAGGTGAACACGTGTCGTCCGTCATTGACGAAAATCTCGCAAATCGATTGATCTACGAAAATTTGTAAATGCAAAGGTTGCCCGGCACTCAAAGACACAGAGCGCGTGGTTCCAAAGGCAGGATTGATTGGTAGACTGACACGAGAACGGTCTAAGACTATCTTACCATTTTTAGTATCGAAATGAAGCGCTAAACTGTGTTTATTTTCTGGATCGGCAAACAAATGGAGAGTCCCTTTGCTGTTTGCTGAGATCGTCCATTCTAGTTCGTAAGCATTCTGTTGGTTGTCCTCTATCAGGGACTGCAATTCCTGAATCGTACTTTGGAATGGAGTCTGCCTTTGACGTAAATCCTGATGTTCACGAGCCGGACGCTGATAAAGCTGTCCTTCCTGTAAATCCAATTCTCTCACTAGACTCAAACAATGTGCCCAGCCTTCTGCATCTGTTGGATATTCCAACTCCGGCAAGCCAGCCCAGCCGACACTAAGTACTCGACCGTCAGGTGCATTAAAGGCTTGTGTGGCATAAAGATCAAAGCCATCGTCTAAATTTTGGATAGGACTTGGGTTGGTCAAGGACAAGTCATCTACATCAAAGGCATCGCCTGTGACAAAGGTGTTGGGATAGATGTTTCCATAAGTCAGTTCGTCTTTTTCCATCCCCTGTGGACAAAAAAGCAAGAGCGGCTGATCATTGATAAAGACCAAATTGGGACACTCGACCATAAAGCCTAACGAATGATCAGTAAAAGCTAACTCTCCCAAAAATTGCCAGTCAGTCAGTGAATCTCCTTGATAGACAAGGACTTTTCCTTCCTCTGCTTGGTTTTGCGCACCAATTAGTAGGAGGTAGCCGTTTTGGTAAGGAATGATCTGTGGGTCGCGAAAATGCTGGGTATAGCCGATAGGTGGTGCGGGAATCAAGGGGGTGTCGATTTTTTGGATTTTTTGTTCTTTGTCCATCCAAGCACCTAGCTGATAGGAAAGACGGGACCAGTCTTCTGTCCGAACATTGCCGGTGTAAGCCAGAAACAATTGATCTCCTACAGGCAAAGCAGTTCCTGAATACACGCCATGACTGTCGTGCTCATTCGTTGGCAGCAGGCCATAGCCTTCTTGCTGCCAGTCGATTAGATTGCTAGAAGTCAAGTGATACCAAGATTTCAATCCGTGGACAGGTCCAAAGGGATAGAACTGGTAAAAGAGGTGCCATTGTCCGTTGAAGTAGGAAAAACCATTCGGATCATTAAGCAGACCGGAAGTTGGCTGGATATGATAGGCTAGGCGCCAGCTGGAATTTTGTACAGTTTTTGTTAGTGTTTGGACATGCGTGGGATCCCATTTTTCATAGGGAAGGTAGCGCATAGCCGTCGTCCATTCATTGATCGTCATTTGCATTCTCCTTTAAAACATAGAATATTTCTTTTCAAAGATACCTTAAAATCGCTTTCGTGTCAAACGTATGACAATCGATATATGCCTTTAATACCAATGTTGCTTGCGTTTTAAAAATTATTTTAAAATATAATTGATAAACGTTTGACAATTTGTGTGAATGCGCTATAATGAAAAAAGAAAAAGCGATTTCATTCCAAGGAGGAGAAATGATGGATCACAAAAAAGTGGCAATAGAAGTAATACAAGCGGTTGGAGAAGAAAATTTGATCGCTGCTGCACATTGTGCAACACGTCTTCGGCTGGTTCTGAAGGATTCCAGCACGATTGATCAGAATGCTCTAGACAATAACGATGATGTCAAAGGAACGTTTGAGACAAACGGTCAGTATCAAATCATTATTGGACCAGGAGATGTCAATAAGGTTTATGCTGAGATTGTTCAATTGACAGGGGTTAAAGAAGCCTCTACAGATGATTTGAAGAAAATCGCAGCTGATGGGAAAAAGATCAATCCATTAATGGCTTTGGCAAAAGTATTGTCTGATATTTTTGTTCCGTTGATCCCAGCCTTGGTTGCTGGTGGTTTGCTGATGGCGATCAACAATGTCTTGACGGCACCGGGATTATTTGGTCCAGAATCAGTCGTCCAAATGTTCCCTGCAATCAATGACTTTGCCAGTATTGTCAATCTACTGTCGGCGGCACCTTTTGCTTTCTTGCCAGTACTAGTAGGTTTTTCTGCAACTCAACGTTTTGGCGGAAACGGCTATCTTGGAGCCGCAATGGCGATGGCGATGGTCATGCCGGATCTGGTCAGTGGCTATGGCGTAGCGAATGCGATCGCAGAAGGGACAATGCCATACTGGAATTTATTTGGACTACAAGTAGCACAGGCAGGCTATCAAGGGTCGGTCTTACCAGTCTTGGCTGTCTCTTATATTTTGGCGAACTTGGAGAATTTCTTCCATAAGCGTATTCCGAAAGTCTTTGATTTTACCTTTACACCAATGTTAGCAGTAATTATTACCGGATTTTTAACATTTATTTTTGTAGGACCTGTGATGCGTACCGTTTCAGATGGTTTAACAGACGGTCTGGTTTGGTTATACAACACAACAGGAGCTGTGGGACTAGGCTTGTTCGGAACCTTCTATTCATCGATCGTGATTACTGGTCTACATCAAAGTTTCCCAGCAATCGAAACGACTCTGTTGGCAGATGTTGCTAGAACGGGCGGTTCCTTCATCTTTCCGATCGCTGCGATGGCGAATATCGCACAAGGAGCGGCAACCTTTGCTATTTTCTTTATTACAAAAGATGAAAAACAAAAAAGTTTGGCCTCATCTTCAGGGATTTCAGCGATGCTAGGAATCACAGAACCAGCAATCTTTGGGGTGAATCTGAAATTGAAATATCCTTTCGTTTGTGCCATGATTGGTTCCGGTGTGGCGAGTATCTTCATCGGCTTGTTCCACGTATTGTCTGTTTCCATGGGACCTGCGGGAATCATCGGATTCATCTCGATTGCTGCACCATCCGTGAAAAGCTTCTTGCTTTGCGGTGTGATCAGCTTTGTCGTGGCCTTTGGATTGACCTTTGTTTATGGTAAAAAGAAAATGGCGGAAATTCAGGAAGCTCCAGAAGCTCCGGCAACGCCGACACAGACTGAAGCAACTCCTACAACCGTAGCTTCCTCTGAAGTAAAAGCAGAGATCGTGGGAGCACCTGTTGCGGGTCAATCGGTTGCTTTAAGTACGGTGAATGATCCTGTTTTCTCAACAGAAATGATGGGTAAAGGCTTAGCAATCATTCCTGAGAACGGAGAAATATACGCACCTGTTGACGGAACATTAACGGTTGTTTATGACACAAAACATGCTTACGGAATCGAATCTGACAATGGCGCAGAGATCCTCATTCATATTGGGATCGATACTGTCAACTTGGCAGGTGAGCATTTTACCGCCAAACAAGTCAGTGGTGCGAAAGTCAAAAAAGGCGACTTATTAGGAACCTTTGATCAGGAAGGCATCAAAAAAGCAGGCTATGAAGACACAACGATGGTCATTGTGACCAACACGAAATCTTATAACGATGTAACCGCCTTGGGCAAAACGACGGTTGCTGCCGGCGAAGATGTTTTACAGTTAAGCCAACGATAAAAAAGAGTAAATTTAAAGAGATAGAAAGCGTTGTTTCATAAGCTTTCTATCTCTTTTTGTTTTGTCTGCATTGGAAACAATTCAGTTACTTCTAAGTTCATTTGTCATAAATAACTTGAATTCAATACGCATTATGCGTATAATATATTGTGTAAGGAGGTAGTCGCGAATGCCACTTACTGGAAAAAGTTTGCTCAAACTAGCCGAAAAAAACGGTTGGAAGAAGGTTAGAACTGCTGGAAGCCACAATATCGTGGTCAAAGAGGGCTTCCAACCTGTATCAATTCCTGTTCATGGCAACAAGGATCTGAAAATTGGTATTGAGCAAAAATTATTGAAGGACTTAGGTCTGAAATAGCTCTGTCCTTTGGTTCGCTAAAATTATTGAAAGGACTGTTGCAATTGAAGAAAAGCTATCCAGTAATTTTCATGCCTGAACTAGAAGGATATTCTGTTGTCTTTCCTGATTTTTCTGGTGGAACTCAAGGCGACAATTTTGAAGAAGCCATGAGTAACGCAAAAGAATTTTTAGATGGGATGTTAGCTTACTATATTGATGAAGATCTAATTCTTCCAAAAGCTACTGAATTTTCAAGTTTAAGCACAAAAAATCAAAAAGATATCATTTCCTTTATACAAGGAGATCCTTCTCCTTATATCCAAAAAAAGACTGTCAGAAAAAATGTCACGGTTCCAGAATGGTTAGCTACAAGGGGAGAGAAAGACAAAGTAAACTTTTCAGAAATTTTAACTGAAGCATTGATAGAAAGATACGGATAATATTGAAAAATTAATGCTTCTACCTGCTTAGGAATTAGTACTACCTTAATTAAAAAAGTGAAGAAGAGACGAAAAAATGCAAAAAGAAATAGCAGTCACTTTAACCGAGTACTGCTATTTCTTTTTGCAATATTAGATTAACGGTCACCGTTCTTTAGACGACGCTGTCAGAGGAGTTGTTAGCGCAACCCCTCTATACATATTTAGTGTATCAAAAAAGTAATATCTGCAAGTTTTTAACAGCAGTGGTATCCAGAAGCAGATCACTTTTCTGCCCTTAAGTGGTAGAAATGGCTGAGAGTGTACGGCGAAAGCGAGTAAAAGAATCAACGAGTGTTAAAGTTTTTTTAGTTACATTTTTTCCAGTGGAAGACATGGGTATGAAAATCCTGTTTGACTCTCGGGATCAAGACACCTGCTTGATTGAGTTCGGCTCCAGAATAACGCTGTTTGGTCACCACGTCCTCGTACAATGCTTGAGGATCTAGATAGTGCAGCTTCAAATAGATAGCTGGAAACGCAGGGCGTGACAAACCATTGAAGGAAATCGCGATCGCCTCGTTCTCATTGACGAAGAGCCAAGCACTGGCAAAAAAGCTGTTCGGTGCCTGCAGACGATAGAAATGTCCAAATTGGAAGAGAGCACGATGCTCCTTGTAAAAATGAATCTGTTCGTTGATCGTTAGCCATTCTTCTGGTTGCAGTTTTTGCAGATCCAACTCGTAGCCAAAGTTTCCGCTCATTGCTATCAAGCCTCTGGTTTCCAAAGGCGTGTGTCGACCTACCTGATGATTGGGTGTTGTTGAGACATGCGCACCCATCATGATCGGTGGATACAAATAACTATAGCCATACTGGATCATACTACGACACAAAGCATCTGAATTGTCACTCGTCCAGGTTTGAGGCATGTAGTACATCATACCTGGATCGAATCGACCGCCTCCGCTGGAACAATTTTCAAACAGAACCTCAGGAAAGGTAGTAGTCAGCGCTTCTAAAATCCGGTAGAGACCTAAAACATAGCGATGACCGATCTCTTTTTGTTGTGCTGCGGGAAAAGCGAGACTGCCGACTTCGGTCAAATGTCGATTCATATCCCATTTGATGTAGTCGATGTCTCCCGTCTGCAAATGAGCAGAAAATGTTTCGATCAAGTAGTTCTGGACCTCTTCACGACTGAGATCCAACACGAGCTGTTGGCGACCTTCTGTTAAAGGATATTCTGGTACCTGCAAAGCCCATTCTGGATGCGCAGCGAACAATTGACTGTTTTTGGAAATCATTTCTGGTTCAAACCAAAGCCCAAACTGCATATCTAGCCGATGGACTTCCTGAGCCAATGGCTGCAATCCCTTAGGAAAAGTGGACGAGACGAACCAATCGCCCAAAGAAGAATCGTCGGCATGACGCTCACCGAACCAGCCATCATCCAGAACAAACAACTCGATACCGGCTTTGGCAGCATCTTTCGCCTGGGCGATCAAGGCTTCTTCCGAAAGGTCAAAGTAATTTGCCTCCCAGGTATTAAGTAGAATCGGCCGTTTTTTTTTGGCAAAACTCGTTGGAGTCAAGTGGTTGAGGTACAGGTAGTGAAAATTTTGTGACAAGCCATTGAAGCCCTGATCAGAGTAATTCAAGATTGCTTCGGGAGTGTCAAAGCGTTCATTGGGCTGCAGTACCCATTCAAAATGATCTGGATGGATTCCCAACTGAGCACGAATCGATCCGTATTGCTCTCGCTCTACTTGTCCGATAAAGTTGCCGCTATAGACCAGATGGAAGCCAAAAACTTCTCCTGTAAACTCGGACGTCCAAGGATCAGCCAATGCTAGAAAGGGTTGATGCTGAGGACTACTGGTTCCTCGAGTACTTTCGATACGCTGGATGCCCGGTCGAATCCGTTCCCGTGAAAGATTGGCTTCATTCGTATGTGACCCATGCAAAGTGATCAGATCTAGTTCGTCGGTGGCAAAATCGACCATGACGGAACCGGCATTTTCTAAAAAGACCGTCTGTGTTCCATAGTTGGCAAAGACCGTTCGTCTGGTAAGGATCGATTGATTCTCAAAAAGTGTATAGATCAAGCGCATTTCAAGCTGCTGGTAGGAGTCAGTCAAGATCAGCTCCAAAGTAGTGACCTTGGCTTGGTTGGCCTTGGTTGTGGGCAAGCCGGGAATGGCTTCTTTTTCTTCGTGGATCGTATAGGAAGTGTACTGAAAATCAGTAATGTCATGTCCTTGAGCCGATCGAATCTGATAATTGGCGATCCGGTGATCCCCGATACCCTGAGTGCTGGTTTCCAAAGATAGGGCATTCAAAGAAAAGATTCGTTCTTCAGGAAAAGGATTGGTAGCAAAACCGCGATCCACCAGTTGGAGTTGGTTGCTTCCTTCATAAGAGGGCAAGGCTTTGCCCCAGTAGCGATGTGTGATATAACGTCCTTTTTCGATTCCCAGGACATAGCTGATTTGATTGTTAGATAGATGAAAGGTTTGATTTTTTTCATTAAAATGGATTGGCATAAGGCTCCTCCTTAAAAATTAGGGTATACTTAATCATAGGAGAGTGGGACAGATGGGACAAGAAGAAAAAATTTTAGCAAAAAGGAAAAAATTGCAGCCTTTCTTTTTAAAGAAATTTCCTTTTGAAGGAACAGAAGGCTTGCCCTACATTCGAGCGATCGGGATCGATCATTCGCCGAAGGAATACTTTTGGAACAATGAGCAACGGGAACATATGGTGGTCTTCCAATATACGCTAAAGGGGAAAGGCTATCTGGCAACCCGCCACCAAACTTATGAACTCAAGGAAGGGACCTTTTTTCTGGCAGAGCTGCCAAATACCTTTACTTACTATCGTGGGGAAGAAGAGTGGAGCTTTTTCTATATTGAATTTTCTAGAGAATACTTGCAGTGGTTGACACAGGACATTCAGATATTGTCAGTGGAACCTACTGATTTTAGAACCGATCTTTTTGCAAAACTAGATGTGCTATTAACCACGTCTGAGGATTTTTTTGCCCACTCACTGCAAAGCTACGAAGTGTTCTTGAAGATAAAAAAGAGTCTCTCCTCTAAAAAGAAAGCGACCGTTGCCGAGGAAATCAAAGACTATCTGGAAACCCATCATCAAGCAACGATTTCTTTGGATCAATTGGAGGAAATCTTTTCCTTGTCCAAGTATCAGATCATTCGTCTGTTTGAAAAAGAATTCCATCAGACACCGATGAATTACTTGAGTAACTATCGGATCGTGCAGTCGCTTCGATTCTTGCCACAGCGTGAATGGACGATCAAGCGGATCGCCCAGACAGTCGGTTTTTCCGATGTCAATTATTTTTCGAAGGTCTTCAAAAAAGAAATGGGGCAGACGCCAACTGCCTATCGTAAAAAAATAGTGCCCGCAAAATAAGCCGCCTTGGTTTTCAAAGGCGGCTTATTTTTAGTTTAGAAAGGATTCCAAAAGTTCGATGTAGGTACGAAATTCTTTTTGTCCTTTGTTTGTCAAAGCATATTCGGTGACGGCTTTTCCTTGATGGAGCCGTTTCTCTGAAGTGATGTACTGCCAAGACTCCAGCTTTTTCAATTGGACACTTAGATTGCCGTCCGTTGCTTGGGTCAGCTGCTTCAGCTCAGAAAAATATAAATTTTTGCTGATTAAATGACTGATGATCGAAAGTCGTAGTTTAGAAAAAAAGACTTCATGTACGTCGTTTAATTCCATGACTCGGCCTCATGGTGTCGTATGAATCTGAAGCCAAGCCAACAATAGCCGACACTGACGATCAAGCCGTAATAAAGCTGAGAAAAGCTGGTCACGACAGAGCTATCTCCCAGAAAAATCTCTTGACCAAACGCCAGCAAAAGCAAGTAAAGCAATAAATGAAGTAGACTTCCGAGCTGACAGCTCTTTCTTTGACTGATCGAGCCATATAAAAACAGAAAACCACTGAACAAGACGACGTGTAAAAAGACACTCAACTGGTCAAGCAAAGTAAAAAATTGAAAAATATCCTGCTGAACCGGAAAGACACTACTAGCTAGCCGAACGAGAAGAAAAAGGATAGGCAAGACCAAGACAACCGTGAGCAATGAATACAAGGTGAACAGATAGAAATCATTGCGGCTTTTTTGCTCTTTTTTTGTTATTTTTACTAAAAAATAAAGCAAAGCGGCATAAGCAAGCCCTTCGATCAGGTTTTTTCCTGCGGCAGCAGCCTGCAGAGATGGCTGGAAGGTCAAAAGAAGCAACGAAAGAACGAGATCGAGAAGCCTGACACCTCCTACCAGCATTAACAACTGTCCCAACGAACGGTAAGTTGTCTGGTTTTTCACGAGAATTTCTTTGATTGTATAAATATCGCTAAGAGCTTTCTTTTTATCCATCGTATTTCCTCCAATTTTATGACTTTCAAATTTAAAGTTACTTTATATTATAAAGTTCGCGAAGAAAATTGTCAAAAAAGAATGAAAAAAGAGCAATATCCGGGAATTTTTTGGGAGAAATGTAGGAAGAATCTGTCATTGTTCTTCGTTATAATATACTTATCAAAAATTAAAACGTTTTCAGGAGGAAAGCAAATGTCAGTAAAAGTTGGAATTATCGGATGTGGCGGAATCGCTAAAGGAAAGCATTTACCTGCGTTATCAAATGTAGAGGAAGTAGAAATGGTCGCGTTTTGCGATATCGTCCCAGAACTTGCAGTTGAAGCAAAAGAAAAATATGGAACAGAGGATGCCAAAGTCTATACAGATTATAAAGAATTGTTAGCTGAAAATACGTTGGATATCGTCCATGTGCTTACACCTAATTCATCTCACGCGGAACTATCGATCGCTGCGATGGAAGCTGGTAGTCATGTAATGTGTGAAAAACCGATGGCCAAAACGTCAGAAGAAGCTCGGGAAATGCTCGAGGCATCTAAACGCACAGGCAAGAAACTAACGATTGGTTATCAAAACCGTTTCCGTACAGATTCACAGCATTTGCGTGCAGTGACACAAGAAGGCGAGCTAGGAGAGGTTTATTCAGCGAAAGCTCATGCCGTTCGTCGTCGTGCAGTACCAACATGGGGCGTATTCCTAGATGAAGAAGCGCAAGGTGGCGGTCCGTTGATCGATATCGGTACACATGCCCTAGACCTGACATTATGGATGATGGATAACTACAAACCAAAATATGTCGTTGGCAATACTTATCATGAACTAGCAAAAACCAAAAATGCAGCCAATGCTTGGGGACCGTGGGACCCTGAGAAATTCACGGTAGAAGATTCAGCATTTGGTTTTGTCGTGATGGAAAACGGAGCAACAATCTATTTGGAAGCTAGCTGGGCATTGAACAGTCTGGACGTCAAGGAAGCAAAAACGACCTTGTTTGGAACAAAGGGCGGAGCAGACATGAATGATGGATTGAGCATCAATGGGGAAGCTCACGGTTTATTGTTTGAAAAGAAAGTAGAACTAGAAACAGGCGGAGTTGATTTTTACGACGGTGCCGGCGAAGATCCAGCAACTTTAGAAGCGCAATCCTTCGTCGATGCTATTCTAAATGACACAGAGCCAGTCGTTAAACCGGAAGAAGCCTTGGTCGTAACAGAAATTTTAGAAGCGATCTACAAGTCTGCTAAAACAGGCGAACCCGTTTATATCTAGGAGGCCGCTATGAAACCTGAAATTGCCTTACAGCTTTGGAGTATTCAAGAAGAGTGTCAACAAGATTTTGCCGCCGCTCTGCAGCAGGTCAAAACCTTTGGCTATGACGGTGTTGAATTTGCCGGCTATCATGGAAAAACCGCTGTGGAGATCAAAGACTTATTAACAGAGACTGGTTTAAAAGTAGCCGGTTC
Organism: Enterococcus olivae; assembly: GCF_053760925.1. NCBI lineage: Bacteria > Bacillati > Bacillota > Bacilli > Lactobacillales > Enterococcaceae > Enterococcus > Enterococcus olivae. The sequence continues at coordinate 7,045 of NZ_JBSMVT010000032.1, read as the reverse complement.
CCATGTGCGTTATGAAGACTTGAAAAACAATCTGGAGGAAACGCTGGATTTTGAACAAGCGATCGGAAATTCACGAGTAGTGATTCCTTACGCGAGTTTTCAAACGTTTGAAGAATGGCAAGCATTTGCCAAAGAAGTCCAAACGATTGCTCAGGAAGCTGCTAAACGGGACTTGACGCTTTATTACCATAATCATGCCCATGAATTTTCAGAGATCGAGAACCAAGATCTACTTGATTTTCTAACCAAAAACGTCAAAGACCTTCGTCTAGAAGTCGATCTTTACTGGTTGGCCTTTGCTGGCAAAGAGGTCTTACCATGGATCGATGCCCACCAAGAACAGGTTGGTTTATTCCATGTCAAAGACAAGCAGGCAGACCCAGAAGAAAGTACAGAATTAGGCTCAGGGACCTTGCCTCTTGCGGCATATCTTGAGAAAGCCAAAGAATTAGCGTTACCTTGGTTGGTTGTCGAACAGGAAGCCTTCCAAACTTTGACACCACTTGAAGCTGCTCAGGTGAATGTTGAACGCTTGCAGCAGCTAGTCGAGGAGGTCTATCAATGATACAGGTAACGATTTGGAATGAGTTTCGTCATGAAAAGACCAATCCAGTGGTCCAAGAAGTGTATCCGCAGGGGCTACACGGTCAACTGGCGTCGTTTATCGGTGAGCAGTTTTCTGTGAAGACCGCTACGCTGGATGAACCGGAACACGGACTGACAGAAGACGTGCTGTCAGAGACGGATGTCTTGATCTGGTGGGGACACAAAGCACACGATGAGGTGTCTGATGAGATCGTTGCTCGTGTCCATCAACGGGTACTAGAGGGAATGGGCTTGATCGTGCTCCATTCCGGACATTTCTCCAAAATATTTAAAAAATTGATGGGTACATCTTGTGACCTAAAATGGCGTGAAGACGGTCAACATTGTCGCATCTGGAATGTCAATCCTAGTCATCCGATCGTCGAGGGCGTCGGTGAGTACATTGAATTGGAACAAGAAGAGATGTACGGGGAACACTTTGATATCCCTGCACCCGATGAATTGATCTTTGTCAGCTGGTTCCCTGGAGGAGAGGTCTTCCGTAGCGGCTGTACCTATCGTCGTGGCAATGGCAAGATTTTTTACTTCCAACCCGGACATGAGACCTATCCAAGCTATTATGATAAAAAAGTTCAGCGAGTGATCGAAAACGGCATTCGCTGGTGTGCACCAACAGAAAACAACTATCCAACTTATGGACATTACGAAGCAAGAGAAGGAGCGAACAACGAATGAAATTAGGCGTATTTACCCCATTATTTAACAATTTGAGTTTTGATGAAATGATTGAAGAAGTAGCCAAAAAAGGCTTGCAAACAGTCGAGATCGGTACCGGTGGTTCTCCAGGTAGTGCTCATTTAGATATTGATAAATTATTAGCCAGTAGCGATGAAAGAAAAGAATATTTACACAAATTATCTGACAAAGGCTTAGAAATTTCTGCATTGAGTGCCCATCACAATCCAATTTCTCCAATCAAAGAAGTGGCAGAAGAAGCCGATGAATTGCTACGCAAAACAATCAAGCTGGCAAACTTGATGAATGTACCTGTTGTCAATGGTTTCTCTGGTGTAGCTGGTGGAAACGCGACAGATACCCAAGTCAACTGGCCGGTATTGCCTTGGCCAACAGAGTACAACGATAGCTACGAGTATCAGTGGGAACAAAAATTAATTCCTTATTGGAAAGATATCAATACAGAAGCGGAAGCGGCTGGTGTGAAAATCGGGATCGAGTTACACGGTGGTTTCTTGGCGCATACGCCTTACACTATGTTGCGTTTACGCGATGCAGCAGGAAAAGCGATTGGTTGTAACTTAGACCCAAGTCATTTGTGGTGGCAAGGAATCGATCCTGTTGCAGCAGTCAAAATCTTAGGAAAAGAAGACGCGATTCATCATTTCCATGCGAAAGATACTTACTTGGATCAAGACAATATCAACATGCATGGTCTAACAGATATGCAACCTTATGGAAATGTTAAAACCCGTGCGTGGACCTTCCGTTCAGTTGGTTGTGGACACGATTTGCAAGTCTGGTCAGACATTATTTCTGCTTTGCGTATTTACGGCTACGATTATGTCCTAAGTATCGAGCATGAAGATCCAATCATGTCGATTGACGAAGGCTTGACTCGTGCGATCACCAACTTGAAGAGCATCATGATCAAAGACCAACCAACCGATATGTGGTGGGCGTAAAAAATAAACCTATTGACTAGATTTAGAAATAAGGTGACAGGCATTATGAAGTAAGGTACCATGATACGAAAACGTATAAAAGGTGGTGCTAAATTGAGAAAAATTCTATTTATTTTAGGAATGATTTTTCTTGGTGGTGTAACAATATTAATGCCGATCAGTTCTTACAGCTTTTGGCAAGATCAACAGATGTTTTTACATGGGGAAAAAGGGCAGACGGAAGCACTGATAAAAGTCGATGAACACAAGATCAAAACCTATAACTTCAAGGAAAATGATTACGGAGTAGATGCTTCAAAATCGTCCTGGAGAGAAGGAGACAAAGTAACGATTTACTTTCTCAGAAGTAAGCCCTACATGGTTTCTGAAAATCCCTATGTCTACCATACGACAGCTGAAATTTTTATGCCGTTAGTTTGGTGTGTCTTTGTAGGAGGCCTACTTTTAGGCTTGATCTACACACGCTCTCTAATCAGTAAATTAACAACCTAAGTCACCGTCAGGACAATTCCTGATGAACGAGCGATTGGGAAACTTTCAGACTGCCTGTCCGGAAAAATCTCCTCATGGTGCAAGACCGCTTTGAGCCTCTTGCAGAGTCTCGCAGCTTTCGGCGTTCAAAGCCAAAGTACGCAGCAGAAAATCTCTGCTGCAACTCTGGCTAATTCATCCTCATCTTTGGTGCACGATGAGGGATTTTCCTCCCAGACAGCCTTCCAGTTTCTGGGAATGGATACACAAGCCAATTTGTTTGCTTGTAATTGTCACGTAGATCAGAAACTGGAAGGAAAACCCGTAGGAAATTTCTCGTCGTGCCTTAAAGGAGTCTGGATGAATTACTCTGAGTTAGTGGGCAACCACTTACTCAGAGTTTGAACGCCAGCAGTCGAGAGACTTTGTAAAAGGCTCTCGGCGGTCTGGCACCACGAGAAAAATTTCTGAAGGGTATTCCTGGAAGTTTCAACACACTTACAAGATTTACTAATAAAAGGAATCTCAATAATTCATACGAACAAGGAGTCAATCAAATGTCAGCAATCAATTTTGTGATCATCGGGTATGGCGGCATGGGATCTTACCACGCCCATACTTTGATGACAGAAGAAAAAGAAAAAATCAACCTGCTAGGTGTGTACGACGTCTTAGACAAACGACACCAAGCAGCATCAGAAAAAGGCTTAAAAATCTATGAAAGTTTTGAGGCAGTCTTAGCAGACGAGACGGTCGAAGCAATTTTGATCGCTACGCCAAATGACAGCCACAAAGAGTTGTCTATTCGCGGGTTGCAAGCAGGAAAACACGTCATTTGCGAAAAACCAGTAGCAATGAACGTCGCTGAATTGGACGAAATCCTGGCGGTTGCTAAAGAAACCGGAAATACCTTCATGGTTCACCAAAACCGTCGCTGGGACCCCGATTTCCTCGTTGTTCGTGATCTTTATCAAAACAAACAAATCGGAGAAATTTTCCAAATCGAATCTCGTGTCCAAGGAGCCAACGGAATTCCTGGAGACTGGCGACACCTACCAGAACACGGTGGTGGTATGCTGCTAGATTGGGGCGTTCATCTACTCGATCAAATCCTTTGGCTAGTCAAGAGCCCGATCAAAAAAGTCGTCGTAGATTTCAGTTATGTATTGGGAGACAAAGTTGACGATGGTTTCATTTGCTACATTACCTTTGAAAATGAGGTCAAAGCATTGATCGAAGTCGGCACGAGCAATTACACGACACTTCCACGCTGGTACATCAAGGGCTATGAAGGAACAGGTCGAATCGATGATTGGGATCTTTCCGGAAAACTCATTCGAGCAACGGGTGCGGAGGATGTCTCTGCTCCGAAACCGATCCAAGCAGGTGTGGGTTTGACCAAAACGATGGCACCACCTTCTGAAGAAGCGATGGAAGAGTTGACCTTCCCAGAACCAACGGCAGAATATGATTCTTATTATAGTAATGTTCACGACGTTTTACGGAAAAATGCTGAACCAATCGTGAAAAACAGTGAAGTACGAGAGGTTCTTGCCTTGATCGATCATCTATTTGAATTAGCTGAACAATAAACCCAAAGCTCCTGTAACGACCCGATGTTGTTGCTGGAGCTTTTTTAACATTTCAGATATTTTGAAAGACGAACGATTTTTCAGAAAATTATGAAATTCATTTGATTAAATCTTTCTAATTTTACTCTCATCTGCTATAATGAGCTCACATCTTAACTCTAAAGGAGAGAAAAAACAGTATGACGATCTATAACTTTTCCGCCGGCCCTGCCATCTTACCAAAACCAGTATTAGAGAAAGCCCAAGCTGAACTTCTGAATTATCAAGGTAGTGAAATGTCCGTAATGGAAATGAGTCATCGCTCCTCCTTATTTGATAAAATCATCAAAGACGCTGAGAAATTATTACGAGAAATTATGGGAATTCCCGAAAATTATAAAGTATTGTTTCTTCAAGGGGGCGCGAGTCTGCAGTTCTCAATGATCCCTTTGAATTTAGCCGTAGGTAAAAAAGCCTTGTACGTCAATACCGGTGCCTGGGCAAAAAAAGCCATCAATGCCGCTAAAACCGTGGAAGGTGTCGAAGTTGAAGTGATTGCTTCAAGTGAAGACAAAAACTTTTCTTATATTCCAACGATTACCAAAGATCAAATCGACCAAAAAGCAGCGTATCTGCATATTACAACCAACGAAACGATTGGTGGGATTTCTTACCAAACGATCCCTGATGCAGGGGATGTGCCGATTGTAGCGGACATGTCTTCGAATATTTTAGCCAATGACTACAAAGTAGAAGATTTTGGTTTAATTTATGCAGGCGCCCAAAAAAATATCGGTCCTTCTGGTTTGACAGTCGTGATCATTCGCGAAGATTTGCTGAATACAGAGCCAATCTTCTCACCAATGCTGGATTTTGCTGTTCAAGCAACAAACGACTCTTTGTACAACACACCACCGACCTATGGCATTTATATTGCGAAACTTGTGTTTGAGTGGATTCAAAGTCTAGGCGGTGTGGAAGCTGTCTTGCAGCAGGATCAAGAAAAAGCGGGCTTGCTGTATGAAACAATCGATGCGTCGAACTTATTCGAAAGTCCGGTAGCCAAAGAAGACCGTTCGATCACAAATATTCCTTTTGTGACCGGTGACGAAGCACTGGATAAAAAATTCAACCAAGAAGCACTCGCACAAGGCTTCCAAAACTTAAAAGGACACCGCTCAGTAGGTGGTATGCGCGCCAGTCTGTACAATGCTTTCCCTAAAGAAGGGGTCGAAGCATTAGTCGCTTTCATGAAAAAATTCGAAGATGAGAATGGAGAGAAATAAATGTTTCAGATTAAAACGTTCAATGCGATAGCTCCTGAAGGGATGTCTCGTTTTGACAAAGAGAACTATGCGATCGATCAAAGTAAAAATCCAGAAGGAATCATTTTGCGTAGTCAAAAACTACATGATTATGATTTTCCACCTTCTGTTTTAGGCGTTGCCCGTGCAGGTGCTGGAACAAACAATATCCCTGTTGAGAAATGTACGGAGCAAGGGATCGTGGTCTTCAATACACCAGGTGCCAATGCCAATGCCGTCAAAGAATTAGTAATCACCAGCTTGCTATTGAGCGTGCGTCCGATCCTTCAAGGTGCTGTCTGGGTACAGAACTTGAGTGGTGCCGATGTGGAAGAACAAGTTGAAGCCAACAAAAAACAATTTGTCGGCAACGAGTTGGAAGGGAAGAAATTAGGCGTGATCGGTCTGGGTTCGATCGGTGCGATGGTTGCCAATGACGCGTACCGTCTAGGGATGGAAGTCGTCGGTTACGATCCGCATGTTTCTGTGGACACTGCTTGGAGTATTTCTCGTCGTGTGCGCCGTGCCAAAGAGATCAACGAAATTTTTACAACCTGTGATTTCATCACCGTCCATGTCCCATTGCTAGAAAAGACCAAAAATCTGATCAGTGACAAAGAACTGGCGCAAATGAAACCAACAGCGAAATTATTCAACTTCTCAAGAGGAGAAATCGTCGATACAGAAGCTGTTTTGAAAGCCATCAATGATGGGTATTTGGCAGGCTTCACGACAGACTTTGCCGATGAACGTCTCTTGAACAACGAAAAAATCTTGGTGTTGCCACATTTAGGCGCATCAACAGAAGAAGCAGAGATCAATTGTGCGAAGATGGCTGCGCGGACGCTGAAACGATTTTTGGAAACAGGAATCATCAAGCGTTCAGTCAATTTTCCTACGGTAGAAATGGCTTTCCATTCGCCGTATCGAATCACAATCGTCAATCGAAATGTACCTAACATGCTGGGCCAAATTTCTTCAACGATCGCTTCTGCAGGGATCAACATCGATAACATGATCAATCGTGGACGTGACGACTATGCCTATACATTGGTGGACGTCAACGAAGAAAAAGAAGCTAAGCTTGCCGATGTCGTTGCTCGATTGGAAGCCAATTCAGATGTGATCCGTGTACGCGTGATCAAGAAAACTGAAGTACCATACTGAGTTTGACTTGCCCTAGAGAAACTGTGTAAGCAATTGTTTAAAAAAGTATACGAATGTCTGGATCTCTGTGAAAACAGGGATTCAGACGTTTTTTATTAATGACTTTAGTCCGTTTCACTCGCAAAGCGTGTGAAACAAAAAAACCGCGCGCTTATAGGTGTGGACGAAGTAGCTTTAGCGTTAAAAAACTCCTTTCGATATACTAATAAGTGGCTACCAACCGCTTATCAAATCGAAAGGAGTTTTTTTATGTCTACTGATGATAAAAGTTTATCACATACAAGAT
>NZ_JBSMVT010000031.1:0-32659 GCF_053760925.1 Enterococcus olivae | reverse complement strand
ATGTGGATATGATCCGGCATAGCGTGGGCTTCAATAATTTCCACGTCTTTCATTTCACATAGTCTTCGTAAAATTCTTCCGATCTCTTTTCTTAATTGTCCATAAATCACTTTCCGTCGATACTTCGGTGTAAAAACTGACAATTAATAATTTTAATCTTTTAACTTCAGATTAGCTTTTTTTCTGAATATTTTATACTATTGCAAATAAATACACGATTGAAAATTTGTAGTCACGATGCCACTGCTACTCAAAATACGGAAAAATTCAGATATCTTAAGAGTTTCTGGACTTTAAAATGATTAAAAAGAAAAGTTAGGTAAAAAAAAACTACCGACCAAAGGTTTCTAGTCAGTAGTTTATTTGTTATTGTTTCTTGTTTCATTTCATCAACGCGTGTGCTGCTTAAAATTTAGTAATTTCTATTTCAACACCAAAATGATCACTAACAACTGGCGCATTTTTACCATCAAATACGACTTGGTGTGCGTCAACAATACTAGTTGCCGGAACAAAAATATAATCAATTCTTAGTTTCCGAGTATTTTCTTTCCAACCATCAATGGCTTGCTCTACCGTTGCTTCACCGCTCTTTACTTTTGCTATAGAATAGCTATCTCTTAGAGCAAGTGGACTTTTTTCAACGAGTGAGTAGCCTGCTTCTTGCGCTGGATTATTAAAATCACCAAGTAAGAAAAGAGGGTTAGTTTCTGTTAATAATCGTTTTTCTAACTGATGCCATTCGAAAGCAAAGCCAGAATTTTCATCCTGCCACCAAGAAAAGTGAGTACTTACGACACAAATTTCTTTTCCTTGGAATAACGTATTGCCAATCAGTAGTTTTCTCGTTCGATAATCTTGATAATTACTTGTTTCAGACACAACAATTGCTTCACTTGTCAAAGGATTTTTTGAAAGCAGAGCATTTCCTTCTTCATAAATATCATAGCCAATATGACTCATGTCCCAGCTCCAATAATAGGTCCGCCCTTTCATTGCCAACTTTTTGACTAAACAATAAGCAAAGTTATCTTCATGAATACTTTTTTGCCCACTTACTGGGCAAAAACCAATAAGCTCACTTTGAGAAACAATAACTGAATCCACTAATTGATTCACTTCTTGTAATGCAATCACCTCATAATCAGCTTCGATAATTTTCTCAACTAATTGTTGTAACTTTTGTTCAGCCTCTTTTTCTAGCCAGCTATGTGTATTTAGTGTGAGCAAATTCATTTGTCTGACTCCTTTTTTATTCCACAGATTTTCCCTTTAAATATGGATAGTTCCAACCACTTCGTTCGCTTGAACATTTCCAAAACGTGGGATTTCTAACGTTTCAATTTTATTACTGTTAGTGAAAACTACCATAATTGTTTTTTCTTTACCCGCTTTTTCGACAACAGCTAGATCCATCGATGCAAGTTTTGTTCCTGCAGTAACTGTTTGTCCTTCTTTAACAAAAACTTCAAAAGCTGTTTCCGTTAATTCAACTGTATCAATCCCCATATGAATTAAGATTTCAATGCCGTCTGTTGTCTGCAAGCCCATTGCGTGTTTGCTTGGGAATATAGTAATGACTTTCGCATCAACTGGTGCTACAACAGTTTCTTGTGCTGGAATAATAGCTAATCCTTCACCCATCATTTTTTGAGAAAATACAGGATCATCAACATCTTCTAGCGCAATCAGTTCTCCTGTTGCTACCGCATGAATCGCTTGCTCTTTGCCTAAAAAAGTCGTTTGTTCTTCTGTTGAACTGACTAGATTATTTTTTGGTAAAGGAATAGTTGCACCAGATTGTAACAAATCTTCAATATCAGATTTCAAAACATCTGCTTTTGGTCCATAAACGGCTTGCACTCCATTGTCTTTTACAATCAATCCCATTGCTCCAGCACGTTTCCAAGCATCTTCTGCTCCGACCTTTTCGCGATCATTGACACTCACACGTAAACGAGTCATACATGCGTCTACTTCACTAATATTTTCTTTACCACCTAACAAATGAATGATTTGAATAACTTGTTCGCTTGCTACACCTTCACTTGTAGTTGCCGTTTCCGTTGCTCCCCCGCCGTCATTGTCATAATTTCCATTACGTCCAGGTGTCGCAAAATTGAATTTTTTGATTAAAAAGTTTGCTAAGAAATAAGTTCCTACACCAAACACTACGACACACAGAACAAAGTTAAGTAGATCGCCACCTAATCCTGCCTTGATCGCTAATGGTGTCCGTGTCAATAACTCAATATTCCCAAAAGAATGTACTCGTAATGGCAAGATATCTGCCATTGCAAAAGCTGCCCCTTGGATAAAAGAATACACAATATATAAAGGCATTGCTGCAAACATAAACATGAACTCAAGTGGCTCTGTCACACCTGTCAAGAAAACTGCCAATGCTGCTGAGAAATACATTGATTTATATTTTGAGCGTTTGTCAGCATCCACATTACGATACATTGCCAAAGCCAAGCCCATTAAAATACCAGACGAACCAATCATTTGTCCGACTTTAAAACGTGCAGGTGTCCAATTTTCTAATACAAAAGCATATTGTGATGTGTCACCAGCACCTTTAAGGTTGACTAAGTCTGTTGCCCAAGCAAGCCATAATGGATCTTGACCAAATACTTGAGTTCCAGCTTGTGCACCAGATAAAATTTCATACGTTCCGCCCAATTGTGTGTAATTGATTGGAATCGTTAACATATGATGCAAACCAAAAGGTAAAAGTAATCTTTCAAGTGTTCCGTATAAGAATGGTGCTAAAATTGGCGCACTATCTTTTGATTGAGCAATCCATAGACCAAAGTTATTAATCCCTGCTTGGATATTTGGCCACACAATAGCAAGAATCAAAGCAACAATTGTAGACCATAAGATTACAACAAATGGGACAAAACGTTTCCCATTGAAAAATGATAATGCATCAGGTAATTTTCGATAATTGTAATATTTATTGTAAGCCATCGCACCAACAAATCCGGCGATAATCCCAACAAAAACCCCCATATTTAAAGCAGGCGATTCTAAAACACTAGTGAAGAAACCTTTAACCATGATTTTTGTACCAAATAAGGTATGAGTAAATGCCTCTTCATTCGCCAACATATCAGTAGTAACACCAAAAATTGCTCCAGTGATTCGATTGATTAATACAAATGAAATCCCTGCAGCAAATGCACCGCCTGCACGATCTTTTGCCCAACTACCTCCAATAGCTAATGCAAATAAAAGATGTAGATTTCCAATAATTGCCCAACCAATACTCTCAACTACACCACCAGTTGTAACTAGTGGTGAAAAATCTGGATTGATTAGTGGTAGTGACTTCCCAATACTAATCATTAACCCTGCAGCTGGCATCACTGCAACAACAACCATCAATGCTTTTCCGAATTTTTGCCAAAACTCAAAACTAAATAATTTCTTCATGTTCTCTCTCCTTTACGCAATCGGTTTCGCTACATTGCCATTATAGCTTGGGGTTTATTTTTTGTAAATACTTTATTTTTAATTAGTGCCAAAAAAATTTTTCCTACTTCTATTAGCCTCTTTCCCTGCTAATCACATTATTTTTTCAAAATAACCGTAAACGCTCAGTATTCCGTGCTTTTCTCTTACTCCGTTTAAAATAAAAAGATTTCTTGAATTATTTTTATTGACTAAAGCAATCGGTTGCGTTTATTATGGACGTATCAATATGAATTATCTAGGAGGCAAATCATGAAACAAATCAAACGTCTTTTTCAAATCGACCCATGGAAAATCAAAACGAATCAACTAAACAAAAATGAACTACGTCTACAAGAGTCCCTTACTAGTATCGGAAATGGTTACATGGGTATGCGTGGCAACTTTGAAGAAAGCTATTCTGGCGACCATCACCAAGGAACATATCTTGCAGGGGTTTGGTATCCGGACAAAACGCGAGTTGGTTGGTGGAAAAACGGCTACCCAGAATATTTCGGTAAAGTAATCAACGCCGTGAATTTTATCGCAATGGAACTACTGATTGATGACCAACCAATCGACTTAGCGACACACCAGCCAGAAGATTTTTATCTAGAATTAGATATGAAGAACGGGCTACTATCACGTCAATTTACGATCACTACTGACACAAATAAAGTACGCTTTTCTTTCGAACGTTTTCTAAGTATATCTAAAAAAGAAGCTGCGTTTATTCACTTGACTGTTGAAATGCTTGAAGGCACAGGTACAATCAAGCTTCGTTCAAAATTAGACGGAGATGTTCAAAATGAAGACAGTAATTATGAAGAACATTTTTGGTTGCCAATAGCAGTCGGTTCAAAAGAAGCGATTGGCTATTTAACTACCGAAACAATCCCTAATAACTTTGGAATTGAAACTTTCACTGTAACTTCTGCCATGCGTCATTTAATTGATGGTGAGCTAGCTTTACCAACATATGAAGAAACTGAATTGACTTTATCAGCAACATTCACCAAAACATTACAAGCTGGCGAATCGTTCACTATTGATAAAGAAGTCATTGTTTTAACCAGTCGCGATGTCGAAAAAGAAAAACAAGTTCAACGAGCAATCGAGATGCTTACTCAGCTTGATCAAACCTATGCACAAGAAAAATCAGATCAAACAGCAGCATGGGCAAAACGTTGGGAACTGGCTGACGTTGTCATCAAAGGTGATGATGAAGCACAGCAAGGAATCCGTTTCAATCTTTTCCAACTATTTTCAACTTATTATGGAGAAGATCAACGATTGAACATCGGACCAAAAGGATTTACTGGTGAAAAATATGGTGGTGCAACTTATTGGGACACTGAAGCTTACGCTGTACCACTTTATTTAGCTTTAGCTAAACCAGAAGTAACAAAAAACCTTTTGAAATATCGTCACAACCAATTGCCACAAGCTATTCACAACGCGCAACAGCAAGGATTAAAAGGCGCACTTTATCCAATGGTTACCTTCACAGGTATCGAATGCCACAATGAGTGGGAAATCACTTTCGAAGAAATCCATCGAAATGGCGCGATTGCTTATGCTATTTATAACTATACAAATTATACTGGCGATCAAGAATACTTGAAAAAAGAGGGCTTAGAAGTCTTAGCTGAAATCGCACGTTTTTGGGCAGATCGCGTTCACTTCTCAAAACGACAAAATAAATACATGATTCATGGAGTTACTGGACCAAACGAATATGAAAACAATATCAATAACAACTGGTACACGAACACGATTGCTGCTTGGGTCTTACGTTACACAGCTGAAAAGTATTCTGAGTTCAAAACAGAAGCGACTGCAACGATTTCTGACGAAGAGTTAGCGAAATGGACAGAAATTGCCACAAACATGTACTTCCCGACAGATCAAGAATTAGGAATTTTTGTACAACATGATACTTTCTTAGACAAGGATCTACAACCAGTAACAGCCCTTTCTCCAAATGACTTACCTTTGAATCAAAATTGGTCTTGGGATAAAATTTTACGTTCTTGCTTCATCAAGCAGGCAGATGTTTTACAAGGAATCTATTTCTTCAATGATCAATTCACAACTGAAGAGAAACGTCGTAATTTTGATTTTTATGAGCCAATGACCGTTCATGAGTCATCTCTTTCTCCAAGCATCCATGCCATTTTGGCTGCAGAATTGGGGATGGAAGATAAAGCAGTTGAAATGTATCAACGTACTGCACGTTTAGATCTGGATAATTATAATAATGATACCGAAGACGGGCTTCACATTACTTCAATGACCGGCAGTTGGTTAGCGATCGTTCAAGGTTTTGCGCAAATGAAAACAGATCACGAAACATTAAGTTTTGCACCATTTTTGCCTAAAACTTGGGAAGCCTATTCTTTCCATATCAATTATCGGAATCGTTTGATCTCTGTTGTTGTTGATAACAATCAAGTCACTTTCACTTTACTAGAAGGTGAACCGTTAACTTTCGTTGTCTATAACAAAACCTATGAATTAGCAAATACACTATCTCTATCACTTAGAAAGGAAGATGAAAATGTTTAAGGGTGTTTTATTTGACCTAGACGGCGTTATTACTGATACAGCCGAGTATCACTATCACGCTTGGAAAAAACTTGGTGAAGAAATCGGTATTTCAATTGATCGCTCATTCAACGAGCAGTTAAAGGGTGTTAGCCGTGAAGACTCTTTATCTTTAATGCTACGTTATGGAAATAAAGAGAACGATTTTACAGCTGAAGAATTTGCTGAGCTGGCTCAAAGAAAAAACGATTATTACTTGGAAATGATTCAAGCAATTACGCCCAAAGACGTTTATCCGGGAATTTTAGAACTACTAGCAGACTTGAAAACAGCGAAGATTAAAATCGCTCTTGCTTCAGCAAGTAAAAACGGGCCTTTCTTACTTCAAAAAATGAACTTAACTTCTTATTTCGACGCAATCGCAGATCCTGAGAAAGTTGCTCATGGTAAGCCAGCACCAGATATTTTTTTGCTGGCTGCTAAAGAAGTAGGCTTAACAACAAAAGAATGTCTTGGTATTGAAGATGCGCGAGCTGGAATCCAAGCAATTGTGGCGAGTGGCGCTCAACCCGTGGGCGTTGGTCAAAAGAAAGACCTGGGTGAAAATATTCCAATCGTTTCTGACACAACCGAATTAACACTAGCTTACCTTAAAGAAGTGTGGCGAGAACATGAATAAACCGAACATCCGCGTTACACCAATTACTCACAATTTAAAAAAAATCACTTTGAAGAACGACTTTTTAACAGTCGTTCTTCTCAATTATGGCGCTCGTCTTCATCAAATATTTGCACCTGACAAAGAAGGAAACGTTGAAAACATCTTGTTAAGTTATGATAACTACGAAGATGTTTTAGCTGATAAAAGTTTTTTTGGTGCAACTGTCGGTCCTGTCGCGGGGAGAATCCGCGACGGCAAATGGAAAAATCACCAACTTGAAAAAAACAATGGCACACATCACATTCACGGCGGAACAAATGGCTGGTCTTTTCAATATTGGGACATCGAAATTTTTGAAGAACCTGATGCAATCGGCGTGGTCTTTTATTTAAAAGATACTTTTTCTGGTTACCCAGGCCCAATAAAAGCTACCGTAACGTATCGTTTACAGAATAATCAGCTTGAAATGACCACGAAAACAACCAGTAACGTGACCACCATTACTAATCCAACCAACCATGCTTATTTCAATCTTTCAGGTAATGGACAAAGAGATATTTTAACGCATTCTTTGACGCTAAACACCTTAGGAATGTTGGAGTTAGATTCTGACAAATTACCCACAGGAAATTTACTCGAAGAAAGCGACTTATGTATAAACTTCAAGAAAAAAAATTCGCTAAAACAAATTCTCGATGCTTACCCAGTTGGTTTGGATGATGTTTTTTTATTACGTTATCCTAAAGTAACTAAACCTTCACTTCTTCTAGAAGAAAAGCAATCAGGTAGACAGATGGCTGTAGCAACTTCTAACAAAAGTGTGGTATTATTTTCTACGACTGGTTTTCATGCTGATTTTAAATTGAATGGTCAGAAAATGCATTCAAACTACGGATTAGCTATTGAACCACAGGAAGTACCCGACATCGTTCACTTTCCAGAATGGGGATCTATTACACTACATCCTGGTCAAGAACGCGTTACCCAAACAATTTATCAATTTATGACTACCTCATAGTTACAAGAAAGGCGTGGCAAAATAATTGCTATCACTGTAAAAGATGTCGCAAAAAAAGCAGGCGTTGCTACTTCAACCGTTTCGCGTGTAATCAACGATCACCCAAGCATCTCGGAAACAACCAAGAAAAAAGTCCGTAAAGTGATGGATGACCTTGGCTATGTTCCAAACATGACTGCCAGAAATCTCGGAAAGCGGACATCCAATGCCGTTAGTGTTATTTTGCCCCCACTGGATTCTAAAGAAAGACTTGGCAATCCGTTCTATCTTGAAATTATGGAAGCAATTAATGACGAAGCTCGGCTTTATGACATGACAACAGCGATTGCAGCAGCTAAAAGTTTTGAGCTTTTGCTCGAGAACGTCAAACGCATGCACCTCCAAAAGCAAGTTGATGGCTTCATTCTCGTTTATTCAGATAGCGCTGATCCAGTGATTGAGTATTTATACGAGAACCAGATTCCGTTTACCTTGATTGGACAACCTTATCAACATGAAAATAATATTGTTTATGTCGATAACGACAATCAACTACTTGGAAAACAAGCAACCGAATTTTTAACTAGATGATACTTACAATTCCATCTTGTATGTGATAAACTTTTATCATCAGTAGACATAAAAAAACTCCTTTCGATTTGATAAGCGGTTGGTAGCCACTTATTAGTATATCGAAAGGAGTTTTTTAACGCTAAAGCTACTTCGTCCACGCCTATAAGCGCGCGGTTTTTTTGTTTCACACGCTTTGCGAGTGAAACGGACTAAAGTCATTAATAAAACAAAACCTGTCCGGAAAAAATCCGGACAGGTTTTTTGTGCTATCTATAATGAATTTGTCCATGAGACAAGAGGCTATCTTTATTTTTTCAAATGGTAGCTATAGGTACCGACAACGATATGCTCACGCCAAGACAAGCGGAAACGTAAACGAAGGCTCGTTTGATTGTGCAGAACATTTTGCCAGCGATGTTTGGGGACGAACTGCGGAATGATCACCGTTGTTGTGTAATTGTGTTTGCGGGCTTGTTTACTAACAAAGTCTACATAGCGGATGATCGGATTTTCAATCGATCGATAGGACGAATGAATGACTGAAAAGCGGACATCCGGAAAATTCTTCTTAAACTCTGCCTCGATTTCTTTTTCTTTCTGGACATCTTCATCCAGCGACACATGCATCGCAACGACATGATCTCCGATCGAGCGGGCATAATTTAATGCTCCGACATTCACACGAGTCACATTCCCAACCAAAACGATCACCGTATTACCATCATAGGTATGCAGCTGAGCTTCTTCCTCTAAGCGTAATTGTTCCGCTACTTTTTTGTAATGATCGTGAATTTTGTAAAAAATGAACAGCAGGATCGGCATGATAATAAAGAATGGCCAGATATCTGCCAAACGGAACACAAACAAAATACCAATGATCGAATAAGAGATCGCAGCTCCGACAATATTAGCCAATGACTTGACCAGCCAGCCTTTACCGTCTTTACGCCATTTGATGACCATCCCAGTTTGCGAAAGAGCAAATGGAATAAACACACCGATCGAATACAGAGGAATCAAGCGTTCAGTAGATCCTTGAAAAATAAACAACAACAAGATCGAACCTGCTGCCAAAGTGATGATACCGTTAGAATATCCCAGACGATCGCCACGATCCTGATACATATGTGGCATAAATTTGTCCTTGGCTAAATTATATGCCAGTACCGGAAAGGCTGAAAAGCCTGTATTGGCGGCAACAGCCAAAATCAAAGCGGTGGTGAACTGCAGCATGTAAAACAAAACACCATGTCCAAAGACTGCCTGCCCGATTTGCGACAGCACGGTGACTTCTTGTTCCGGAACGATCCCATACCAGTAATTGATAAAGGTGATCCCTGCAAAGAAAAATCCTAGAATGATTGCCATCAAAGTCAATGTCGCAGCAGCATTTTTTGCTCTTGGCTTTTTAAAAAACGGTACGGCATTACTGATTGCCTCCACTCCGGTCAATGAAGAAGAACCTGACGAGAAGGCCCGTAAAAGCAAGGCGATGGAAATACCGGGCACAACTGCTCCAGGAACCGCTGTAGCCTGTAGGGGCGCCATTCCTGTCACGATATTGAACAGGCCTACAATGATCAATAATGTGATGACTGCGATGAACGTATAGACGGGCACCATCAAAAAGGTCGCAGATTCTCTTAGCCCTCGCAAATTCATCATCATGATCAGCAAGACGATCACGACTGAAAGTGCAACCTGATGTCCGTACAATGCAGGGATTGCCGAAGTGATTGCCTCCGCACCAGCTGAAACAGAGACTGCCACGGTCAGCATGTAGTCGATCAGTAAGGACCCACCTGCAACTAGACCTGCTTTCTCACCAAGATTTTGGCTGCTGACCACATAAGCACCTCCGCCATGAGGATAGGCATGAATAATCTGGCGATAAGACAAAGTTAAAGAAACCAACAAAACAATGACAAAAACCGCAATCGGCAAAGAATACCAAATAGCCGCAGCAGACAAAGCAATCAACACAACGACGATTTGCTCTGTTCCGTAAGCAATGGAAGACAAGGCATCTGAAGACAACAGCGCCAGTGCAGCAAAACGTGTCAATTTTTGCTCATCATTTTCTGCAGATCTTAAGGGTTTGCCTACTAACAACCGTTTCAAATATTCCACTTTTTTTCGCTCTCCTTGAATTGAGAAATAGATTACATTTTGTTATTAAAAAGAACCGTCAAAATCAAATGATCTGTTTGACAAGAGTGAATATTACGCTTTAAAAAATAAAAAGTCAACGTAGAGCACTACTGTTTTTCATTGATTTTTCTTAGTCATTTCTATTTTTCTATTCGTTTTTTTTCATAAGTAGACAAGCAAAAAATCTGTATCTAAAAGACACAGATTTTGTTGTTTTTTAGTGGAAGAAATGACTTTCCTTCGTCCATTCATCCAATTTATTTAACGGTTTTTCCATATATGGACTAATCAAAGTCCCTATGACCGCAAAAGCCACGAACAAGCCAAGCAACACTATGATCTGTCCCCAAGCATTCGGCCAATAAATTCCTCCAGCAGCTTCACGCAGTAGATCGACGGCATAGGTGAAAGGCAGCAAAGGATTGATGAACTGGAAAAATTTTCCAGAGACTTGGATCGGATAATTTCCGCCACCACCTGAAATAGACAGCACCAATAAAATAATCCCGATCCCCTTACCGATATTGCCAAACAAACCGACAAAAACATAAATGATCGTCATGAAAGTCAAACCAACCAGCAGGGCGAACAAGACACTGTACACTGGTTGACGGACATCCACACCCAAGGCAAAGAGATTACCCAGAGTAACGATCAATACTTGGCCAACAGCGATCGTCAAAAATGTCAACATTCGCGCAACAAAGACTTCTCTTTTACTGTAACGTTTCTTGTCGGCTCCCTCTAAATGGATATCCACGGCGGCAACACTGGAAAGCAGTAAGGCTCCTACCCACAAACAAAGAGCTGTATAGAAAGGCGTACTTGCAGAACCATTGTTAGCGATCGGGTACATTGTCGTTGTTTTTAATTCTACCGGAGCAGCAAAAAAGTCACTTTCTTTTTGGACATCGCTTTTCAAGAGCTTAATGATGTCTTCTAGATCAACCATTTCTTCCCCTTTACGGATTGCTCCAGCAGCCTTATGGACACCGCTGCGTAGAGTTGGCCAATCTTCTTTGATCAATTCTGCGGCCGTATCCACCGCCGTTTCGATCTGTGGTAACTTCTCATGGACGAGATCCAACGTGCCGGTCAGTTCCTGCTTAACAGTTGGCCAATCATTACTCATAAAATTTGCAGCTTTGTGGAGCTTTTGCTTGATCTCAGGTAGCTCGTTATTGTAAAGGTCCGCCCCTTTGTTGATTCCTTGGACAATATCGTCCATGTGATCGTTCAACAGAAGACTGGCGTCATGAACTTCCTGACCGATTGCTGGTAGTTCTTTTTCGTATTTTTCTAAAATCACGACAGCATTACTAATGGTTTTCGACGTTGCCTGAAGCAAAGAATCAAAATCGATCGTTTCTGCGCTAGCCAGCAAGGATTGCACATTGTTCAATGCAGGAATCAATTGATCTTCCAGCAAAGAACGTACCTGTTGACTCACTTCCTCGATATTCACGGCACTGCCCAGTGAAATGATTCTAGCAGACAAGCTTTCCAGCTGTTGTAAAAAGCCTTGCAGCTCGGATTTGTGGATCGTGTCGACCTTTCCAGCCAAAAGACTAGCCGCCTGCTGTGCTTTTGCTACTAAGTCACGGATTTCGGCTAGACGACTGATTGTACTGCTAAAATCACCGTCCAATTGCTGTTGTAGCTGGGTCAACCAAGCAATCAAGTCATTGATGATCCCTTGTTGTTTTTCTAAACTTGTAGCAAGAGATTGTAATGTTTTTTTCAATGCTGCCCGTTGTTCCGGCGTCCATTCCTCTACCTGATCCAATTGCTTATTCAATTCATGGGAAAAACTCTCTAAGGTTTTAGACAATCCTAGGATCATCTCAAAATTGGTTTGCACGACGGCTGTGATACTATCTAGATTCTCATCCAACTGTTGCGTCGCCTCCAATGTTTTATCAGTAAAGGTCGACGCGTCGCTTCCTAGTTGTTGGATTTGTGGCAGCAAGGTTTGTACCTGATTGATGATCTCCAGTCCTTGCTTGGCTTCGGCAATTCCTTCGGTCAGTGTCGCTGAGATCTGGTCAAAATCTTCATCGACCATCGCCAGCTGCTTACCGGCATTTTGAATTTCCGGAATTTTTTCTTGCAAAGTCAAAATGATTTTTGCCTGTTTCTCTATTTCTGGCATTTTTTGATCCATTGCAACCAGTTTGCTTCCTAATTTATCCACCTCTGGTAAATAGTCGGCAAAAGCATCTGCTTTAGCTAGCTTTT
The DNA here is from genome assembly GCF_053760925.1 of Enterococcus olivae. NCBI lineage: Bacteria > Bacillati > Bacillota > Bacilli > Lactobacillales > Enterococcaceae > Enterococcus > Enterococcus olivae. Next base: position 20,033 of record NZ_JBSMVT010000031.1, on the reverse strand, counting down.
GTTTCAATTCCGGGAATTTTTCCTGTAATTCCAAAACTTCCTTGGTGTAGCCTTCGATCTGATCGGCGTTTTCATCGACCTCTAGAATTAGGTTTTTGACCTTGTTGATACTGACCAGATTCGATTCCACATTGTAGCCAACTTCGTTAAAGGCTTTTAGTAAGGTTTCACTAGCGGTCTGAGTGAAGTTTTCAGTGATTTGCTCCTGTAGACTGCTTGCCCCCTTGTCGGTGATCTTTGGCGCAATCGCATTGATCTTTTCATTAAAGTAATAATCTAACTGCGGTTTCTTGATTTCACCAGAGACAAAGCTCAATAGATCTTCTGAAAATTCTTTCGGGATATAGATTCCTGCGTAATATTTTCCTGAGCGAACGCCTTTCTTCAATTCTTTTTCCGAATCGACAAAATGCCATCCCAACTGATCATTTTCATGCAGGGTATCAATCACCTGCTCCCCAATAGTCATCTTCTTGCCATTCAGTGTTGTTCCTGTATCGTCACTGTAAACGGCTATCGGTAATTCGTTGGTATTTCCGTAAGGATCCCACAACGCCTTGATGTTGAACCAGGCATACAGGGACGGCAGCACCATCAAGGCGATCACTAGAAAAATCGAGACTGGGTTCACCGCTAGTCGTTTCCAATCCAATTTATAGAGTTGTCCAATATTTTTTATGTGATTCATTTCTCTCACCATCATTTCTTCAATGTCGTTGGCTAATTTATCACGATTTTATCGGACTTTCCATTAAAGACGCTCCTATTTTTTTATTTTTTAGACACAATTGGACTTTTGTCTAAAAATAGCGAATGACAGAAAAAAAAGATACCTCTTTCGAAGTATCCTTCCGTGTTTCATTTCGGTTTTTTCTGTGCTTCTTTGGCTTCTAAGAAAACATCTAGCAAAGCCACGAATTCCTCATCAAGAAAGGTCTCATCCTCATCTCTTGTCAGTTGCTGGACAGGGTTTTGTTCATTGTTGTAATAAGCAATTGGAACAAACAGATCATTTTCGACTTTGACTGTTATCTTCGGATGGTAAGTAAATTCTCCACACGACCCAGCCACTAAACGAGCCAACTCATACTGATTATCTGAATGCTCGCGAAACCGATAGTAATAAGGTTCAAAATAGATTTTTTCCTCGCTGCACAAAGCAACGACATCACGCCAATTTGCCATCGTAAAGCCTTCTTTCTGTTGATATTTTAAGCTATCCCTATCTTATCATTCTTTAGGAAAGATTTTTTACTTTTTAAATTTTCCAGATTTAATTTTTAGAAAACTTAAAAATTTTACTGGCAAAAAAACGACTGACTGGTATCATTATAAAAAAAGGGGGTAGCAACTATGGCAATTTTAACATTTGAAGATGTTTCCTTTATTCGAAACCGAAAGGCACTTTTAGATAAGATCAACTGGCAGATTCAGGAAGGTGAAAATTGGGGGATTCTAGGCTTGAACGGGGCTGGTAAAACCTTGCTGCTTCAGCTGATCACCGGGAGTCTTTGGCCATCCAAAGGAAAATTAACTGTTTTAGACCAAGTATTTGGACAAACTTCGATCCCCGAACTGTCTAAACGAATCGGATGGGTAAGTGTTGCCCTGCAATACCGTCTAAATGTTCAAGATACCGCAGAACGAATCGTCTTATCTGGTAAATTTGCCAGCATTGGTATCTATCAGGAATATACCGAAGACGACCTAAACAAAGCCAAGGAGCTCTTGGTTTCGATGGATGCAGAAAGTCTGATCGGTAAAAACTACCATTTTCTTTCACAGGGAGAACGACAGATCGTCCTGATTGCCCGGGCACTGATGGCTGATCCAGAGCTGTTGATTTTAGACGAGCCTTGTAACGGACTGGACTTGTTTGCCCGCGAAGACTTACTGATCAAGATTGATCATCTGATTCGACAACCCAATGCACCCGCATTGCTGTTTGTTACGCATCATACCGAAGAAATTCTGCCTTTCATTAATCATGTCATGATGTTGAAAAACGGGGCGATCTTCGCTAAAGGTGCCCGCGAAGATATCCTAACAACAGAATTGCTGCCAAAATTTTATGACAAACCCGTAACGATGTTTCCTTTGTCAGAACAACGTCGGATGATTTTGCCGAAAGATCATTTGATTTAGACTTGATTTGTTATTCCTCAGTGTTCTTAATATAAAAAGAAGGAGACTTGTTCAATGGAGCTCAAGGCTGAAAAGATTGGACATTCAGTAGGAATCCTTTTCCCAAAAGATAGCTCACCGAAAGTAGGAGACTCTTTTATCGTTTCTAAAATTGGAGAAGCCTATCTATTAAAACCGAAAAAAGAAAATATTTTCCAAAATGATGAAGATTGGCATGGTTTCAAAGAGTCACTTATTGAGAAAGATATGGAGTGGGACACCATGAGAGTTGAAGGGGCCGAGCAGTAAGAAAAACAGCCTCAACAAGTTAAAGGAGGAATAAGGATAAAATGGACTGTAGTTATCGCTTCTGGAATTTAGTCATAATAGTTAATGAAGACCAAATATTATTAATTAAAAGAAATAAAAATGATTTTCAAGGATATGTTCCTCCTGGTGGAAAGATTGAATTTCCAGAAACTTTTTTTGATTCTGCTAGGAGAGAAGTTTTTGAGGAAACTCAGCTAATCGTGGACACATTGGAGTTACGAGGTCTTTCTGGCTATATTAATGAAATTAAAGGAGAACAATTTGTTTATGTTGATTTTTACTGCTCAGCGTTTCACGGCAATTTAAAAAAGGATGGTCCTGAGGGTTCCGTTGAATGGATTCCTATAAACCAATTAAATGAAGTGGAGATTCATCCCGATATTAAAGTTAGAATAGAAAATATTCTTTCTAACAAAAATTTCGAGTATCAAATTTTTTGGGATGAAAATAAAGGTAAACCTGAGAAGTATCGCTTAGATGTTATGGATGATAATAAACAATAACTAAAGTCTTACAGTCAACTTATCAATAAAAATAAAGTCTATTCTACAACTTATCTTTTTTGTCTTTTTCTTTTAGGCATTCTGATTTCCGACTCATTTATATTAAAAAAAGCCAAAACAGAAATCACTTCCTGTTTTAGCTTTTAACGACTAAGAATCGGTTTCTTACAATTCGCGATTTTTCTTGGCTGCTGCTTGCACCGCCTGAATAACAGCAGCACGAAAACCATTTTCTTCCAGCGAACGAACCGCTTCGATCGTTGTTCCTCCTGGTGAGCAGACCATGTCTTTCAGTTTTCCTGGATTCTCTTTTGTTTCTAGTACCATTTTAGCGGCACCTAATACCGCTTGGGCTGCCATTTCATAAGCATCTTCCCGTTTCATTCCTTCCAACACTGCGCCATCTGCTAAAGCTTCTATGAAAAGGTAGACATAGGCCGGTGATGAACCGCTGACACCGATGATGGCATCCATTTGTGTTTCGGGCAGTTGTTTTGCTCGGCCGAAACTTTGGAAGATTGCTAAAACTTGTTCAGTTTCTTCCTTTGAGACCTGCTTATTCGCCGAAACAGAAGTCATGCCTTCACCCACTGTCGCTGGTGTATTGGGCATCGCACGAAGGATCTTGCGCTCTCCAAGAATCTCTTCCATCTGTTCAAGGGTCACACCAGCAGCGATCGAAACTAGCACATGCGCTTCGGTGATGCTTTCTTTTACTCGTGGTAGCTTAGCTAATAAGATCGGTGGTTTAACAGCAAAAATAATCGTCTTTGCTTGAGCAAACAATTCTTTTTCCTCTAAAATCGGTACGATCTGAAAATCCTCTTCGATTTTTTTTAGCGTTGGTTCGTAGCGGTGGTTGTATACCAAAATATCTTCTTTCTTGTAGGAACCTGACTGAAGCATCCCTTGGATAATTGCTCGTGCCATGTTGCCGGCACCATAAAAGCCGATTTTACTCATCTGTCTTCCTCCTTATTCAACACTTTGAAACAACATTCTAGAGTTCAAAGCTGCGAACGGTCTCTTCTGCTGCTTTTAAGTAACCTCTGACTGGCGGTTGAAGTTGTACGTATAAATTCGCAGACATTTCAAGTTTGTGTTCTTTGTCTCCCTGCTGAAAAATCCCATAATAGTTGCCGGTCTCTTCTATTTTACTAACCAGTAAATAATAGCCTTCCAGTTCTGTCGGTCGCTTAAAGAACGAGGTCCGTCTCATTTTACGGACAGCAAATCCTAAAAGCAACAAAACAGTGATTGCAATCACTATATACCCCATTGATTCACCAACTTCGTTCATATGTATTCATTTTATTCCTCTGTTGGAGCTTGCAGTCCAACACTTATTCTCAATGCCACATCTACTGCTTCCATAATCTCGGTTTGCAAACGGCAGACTTTTTCCTTCAGTCTCGATTTGTCGATCGTTCGGATTTGTTCCATCAAAATCACTGAATCTCTGCCCAATCCAGTCTTGGCAGCAGTGATTCCGATATGTGTTGGTAATTTGGGTTTTGCCATTTTAGCCGTAACAGCCGCCACGATCACGGTTGGACTAAAATGATTTCCTAAATCGTTTTGTATGATCAGAACCGGTCTCAAACCACCTTGTTCTGAGCCAATCACAGGAGATAAATCTGCAAAATAAATTTCTCCACGTTTGACCATCGCTTCCATCCTTTTCTTCATTAAATATATTCTCTGGGTATTCTTTCTGAAAATAAGCAAGCCACTTCGTAATGGATCGTTCCCAAATGATCCGCTACATCCTGTAGTGTGATCACAGCGCCCTGATCTTCGCCAACCAAGGTGACCTTGGTCCCTGCCTTGAAAGCTTGTGGCAAACGAATCATCAGCTGATCCATGCAAACACGACCCACGATCTCACATTCATGACCTGCTACTAAAACATGAAAGCCTTGCATCTTACGAATATACCCATCCGCATAACCGATTGGAACTGTCCCGATCCATTCCTCATTCGGTGTTTCGTAGGTTTTTCCATAGCCAATTCCTTCTCCTTGAGGCACCTTTTTCACTTGGATCAATTCTGACACAAGGGATAGCGCTGGTTTCAAGGGATAGGTTGTCATCATTTCCCTGCCTGCGGGATTCAAACCGTACATGGCGATTCCATAACGAACCATATTACCTAGGTCCTCGTGCCAGATCGAGGTCGCACTGTTGCTGACATGGACATACTGTGGTGTTCGAGGTAAGACCGCCAACGCTTCCTGAAAACGTTGGTTTTGCTTTTGCCAATAGCTGTCTTCTTCTTGATCAGCTGTTGCAAAGTGTGTAAAAATCCCTTCCCATTCAAAATACGCTTCTTGATCAACAAACAAAGCTGCTTCTCTCACTTCGACTGCTTGTCGAAAACCGATACGCCCCATCCCTGTATCAACAACCAAATGAATTTTCAATGGTTCTTTGACAGGGCTTTCCTGCAAGAGCTTTCTGGCCTCCTCTAGCCATTCCATCGTGGCAACAGGTACAGCGATTTGATATTCCTGTGCCAGTCTGATCGCTGAATGATCCAAGATCCCTAAAAGTAGGATCGGTGTGATCACTCCCTGCTCTCTCAATTCGATCGCTTCATCGATCGTAGCAACACACAGTCCAGCCGCGCCACCGTCGATCGCTGCTTTAGCAACAGGCACTGCTCCATGACCGTAGCCATTGGCCTTGACCGCAACAAAAACTTCTTTGCCTTGATTGTGCTCGATTTCATTGACAATATTTTGCCGAATTGCCTGTAGATCAATGATCAATTTTGTTGGGCGATGATAAGAAACTGCCATCGAAATCCCTTCCTTCTATTTCTCTAAAATAATTTGTGCAAATGCCATGTTTTCCGTATGTGTAATACTAACAAATACCTGACCTTCTGTAAAAGGAGACCTAGTTACTACCGGAGCGCCCAGCTCATTGGTCAAAATCTCCAATTCCTGAAAAGTCACTTTGCCAATCCCTGTGCCCCAAGCTTTTGAAAAAGCTTCTTTACAAGCATAACGCCCACCTAAAAATTCCACTTGTCTTTTTTCAGGCAAGCGGTCAAACATCACGCGTTCTTCTGGCGTAAGTATTCGTGAAATAAATTTTGGTTTTTCCTGAATGAGTGTTTTGATGCGATGCAGATCAACTGCATCAATCCCGATCCCTTGAATCATATGGCGCCTACACTTTCCTTTGAAGTTAGTCCTATTCTACCAAAATTTAAAAGAAAAACCACTCCTAATCTAAATGGAAAAGTCACAATTCCTTGCGAATCGTTGATTTCACAAGTATTTCTCTTATAAACTCAAGTATTTATTATTTTTTAGTTTTTTATTAAAATTTTTATTTAAAGATATTCTTTGTAGCTGGTCCGTTTCAATTGACCTTTTGAAACGAGTAAAGAACCTGTACAGCATTGAAAGGCTGCACAGGTTCTCTCGATTGATTAATCTTGGTTGTTGCGGATCACAAAATTACGTTTTTTGTCGTTTGGACGACGACTAGGTTTGCGTCCGTCTTTGTTGTTGTAGTTTTTACTACGACGTCCGTCTTTGTCGTCACGGTTACGGTCACGGTTACGGTCACGATTTCGACGATCATCACGTCCTCCGCGTCCGCCATCACGACGTCCTCCACGATTATTGTTGCGACGACCTCCGCCGCCACCTTTGAAGGATTTTTTCCCTTGAGGTAGTGGGCGTTCTGGAGTGATTTTAACAGGGACTTGATCAGATGGATCTTTCGCTAAAGTTTTCAATAACAAGGCAACAAGGTCTTGTTTTGAATAGCGTTCCAATAGTTCATCTGCACCTTGCAAATATTTATCCAGACCGTTTTCAGCCATTTTTTCTTCGATGGCTTCCATTGCTGCTCCGATTTGACCTTTAAAGGCTTCTGTTTCGGTTGGTGGACGCAAAGGTGTCATGCGTTTTTTGGTTAAATTCTCGATCACATGCAGATAGCTCATTTCGTTTGGTGTAACGAAAGTCACAGACATTCCGCCTTTACCGGCACGTCCTGTACGTCCGATACGGTGAACATAGCTTTCTGGATCTTGAGGAATATCGTAGTTGTATACGTGTGTTACCCCAGAAATATCCAATCCACGGGCAGCAACGTCAGTCGCAACCAAAATATCTAGATTGCCATTTTTGAAAGAGCGTAAAACACTCATCCGTTTTTGTTGAGAAAGATCGCCATGGATTCCTTCTGCTTTGTAGCCACGAGCTTCTAATCCACGAGCTAGTTCATCAACACGACGTTTCGTACGACCAAACACGATTGTTAATTCAGGCGTTTGTACATCTAATAAACGAGTCATGATATCGAATTTTTCAAAGTCTTTCGAACGAACATAATACTGATCGATCAAATCTGCGGTCATTTCTTTGGCTTTGATTTTTACATGTTCAGGATCTTTCATGAACTTCACGCCAATGTTTTTGATTGCTGGAGGCATTGTAGCAGAAAACAGCAATGTTTGACGTTCAGCAGGGACTTGGGCGATGATTGTTTCAATATCTTCTAAAAAGCCCATATTCAGCATTTCATCTGCTTCATCTAATACTAATGTTTCAACAGTTCCCAATTTCAGGGTGTGACGGTTGATATGATCCAGCATACGTCCTGGCGTTCCGACAACGATATGTGGACGGTCTTTCAATTGACGGATTTGACGTCCGATATCGGCACCACCGTAAACAGCTTGCACACGGATTTTCTTGTCTCTTCCCAAACGGTACAATTCTTCTTGTGTTTGAATCGCTAACTCACGAGTTGGTGCGATGACCAAACCTTGTAGTTGACGTTTGTCTGGGTCAATTTTTTCTAACATTGGCAAACCAAAAGCAGCTGTTTTACCAGTACCTGTTTGCGCTTGTCCAATAACGTCTTTTCCAGCCAATGCTAGTGGAATCGTTGCTCCTTGGATCGGTGTAGCTTCTTCAAAGCCGGCACGCTCAACAGAAGTCAATAATTCTTGTGATAATTCTAATTCTTTAAATTTCAAATGGATCCTCCTAATTGTGATCGTAGATGATCAGATCATCTCGTCGGTTTTTAACTAGATACAGGGTGTATCTGTTTATAAGCTGAAGCGTTCATTTTCTCCATGATCATCCAAACATGGTCCCTGACATATTTGCTGAATCACTTCTCACCGAAAAACCGCTCCTTGAAGGCATTAGAAAAGGCTAGGACAAACGATACTTTGCTGTTGTCTAGCCTCATTTTGAATGTATTGATGACAATGTCATTGTTTTTATCTAAACCAGTAAACTGATTCAGTCTATCAGTTATTCCAATTTTTACTTCATCTTTCGGCACTTAAATACTATATCATGAAATAAGTTTTTCAGCAAGTTTCAAACGTTGTTACAAAACTTTTCGTTTCTTTGTTGCTGTGAAAACAGTTACTATTTATGGTTGGTTTTGTTTAACAATGCTTCTTACCACCCTATATAACTTTCGCAATAAATGATGCATTTTTGGTTTTAGCGAAACGAAACAATAAGGCTGTGACGTCACCGTGTCGAAGAGCCAATGTGAATTAGTGGGACTGGTCGTTTCAGCGATTAGTCCCACTTTGAAGCTTGGCAACCTTGAGACTTTAGGCTCAAGGTGGTCTCACGGTCGGCAAAAGCAGACTTCATTGTGTAGTGTAGCGCTTCTAAATAAAAAAGTGAGACCTTTTTTACAAAGCTGCAACAACTTCTGACAGTCCCATCCCGTTACTACCTTTCAATAGAATACTGTCGGTTTCAACAAGGGTTTCTTTGACCGATTGGATCAGGGCTTCTTTTGCTGAAGAATCAAAAGAATACACCTCGACCGGAGCTTTACGCAAGGCTTCCTCCAAGGCTTTCATCTCATCGCCATACAAGAAGATGATGTCGTAAGTATCCTTGATAAAATTGGCCATTTCTGCATGCATCGCTTTAGAGTCAGGTCCTAGCTCCAACATATCCGCCAAAACTGCCAAACGGCGGCCTGGCAAATCCAGCTGTGCGAAACTTTCCAGTACCAATCCCATCGCAGTCGGATTCGCATTGTAGACATCACTCAAAATATCTGCACCGTTCGAAGCTTTTTTCCATTCCGTACGATTTTTCGTTAATTGAAAGGCTGCCAATCCTTGAGCGATCGCTTCTTCGCTCACATCGAAATAGCGACCAAAACCATAGGCGATCAAAGCATTTTTCACATTATACCCTCCCAGAACGGGGATCTTGAAGGTCGTTTCATGGATCTTAAAAGTCGTTTCATTTTTGGTTTCTAGTTGGATGTCACCCCGAATCGTTCCTTCAGTCAAGCCAAAGGTCTCTACTGTTTGTGACAAATCTGTCAGAAGTGGTGTCAGTAAAGGTTCATCTCCTGGAACTAGCAATAAGCCATCCTTCTTTAGTCCTGCAACGATTTCCATTTTAGCTTGGGCGATCCCTGCACGAGAACCCAAATTCTCAATATGAGCTTCACCGATCAAGGTAATAGCTGCCGCATCAGGTTTTGCCAGTTTTGAAAGAAAAGCGATCTCGTCTGAGTGGTTCATTCCCATCTCCAAAATCAATATTTCTGTCTTTTCAGGCATATGTAGCATAGTATACGGCATACCAAGGTCATTGTTATAGTTCCCTTGTGTTTTGTAGGTTTGGTATTGCTGGGCAAGAACCGCTTCTGTCATGTCCTTGGTAGTCGTTTTCCCATTACTTCCGGTAATCGCGATGACTTTGGGTGCGATCGTTTCTTGATAGCACACAGCTAGCTGTTGAAAGGCTGTCTTTGTGTCTTCGACGGGCAAGAGCACGATTCCTTCAGGAGCTGCTTCTAGATCTTTGCTCCAAAAAGCAGCAACAGCTCCTTTGTCGATCGCTGACTGAATAAAGTCATGTCCGTCTCTCGTTCCTGCCAAAGGAACAAACAAACTGCCCTCGCTGATCAACCGGCTGTCAAATTCAACACTTGTCACGATTGTATCTAAAGACCCTCGTGCGTCAATGTTCAAGGCTTCTGCAATCTCTTTGATAGTTAACTTCATGGTATTCTCCTCGTTCTGAATTAATATAAGTATCGTTATTCTCCCACGCTTCGATTCACTATGGGCTTGAACAAAAAAGACAAAGTACGACAAGCAACTTTGCTTCTTCGTCTACTTTGTCTTTTCTTGGTTAATCTACATCTATTAAAAAGTTTTCTCTTTGTTTGTAACGATTCATTCCTAATTGGATCAGCTCTTCGATCAAATCTCCGTATTGCAAGCCCGTTTTCTCCCATAAAGAAGGATACATGCTGAACTGAGTAAAACCTGGCATGGTATTCAACTCGTTCAAAAATAATTCATTTTTGCTTGTCAGGAAGAAATCACAACGGCTCAATCCGCTACCACCTAGCATCGTATAAGCTGTCTTTGCATATTCCTGAGCTTTTTCCTGCACCTCATCTGGTACTTGTGCGGGGATCTGCATCACGATCTTGTTATCGACATATTTTGAATTGTAATCATAAAATGCCACATCTTTGACGATTTCTCCGGCAGCTGTCGTACGAACATCTTCATTTCCTAAGATGGCCACTTCGATTTCACGCGCTTCGATTCCTTGTTCGATCACGGCACGGGTATCGTATTTGTACGCTTCTTCCAACGCTTGCTGTAATTCTGCACGATTTTCCGCTTTAGAAATACCAACACTTGATCCCATATTCGCTGGTTTGACAAACATTGGATACAAGAGTGAACCTTCGCAGTGCTCAAAGATTTTTTTCGGGTTTTCTTTCCATTGGTTTTTTAAGACCGGGACATATGGAACTTGAGGAATCCCCGCTGTATGCAAGATATATTTGGTCATGATTTTATCCATGGCACAAGCACTCGTCAACACTCCCGCACCTACATAAGGCATGTTGATCGTCTCAAGAAATCCTTGGATCGTCCCATCTTCACCATTCGGTCCATGTAACAACGGAAAGACGATCGCATCTTCTTCTTTGATCTCTCCCGGTTGAATACGAACACCTGTGAACTCGCCAGCTTCCTGCTCTTTCGCCCATGTCAAATGCAGTTCTTCCTCAGATCGAGGCTTCTCTGACAATAACGGCCCTTTGATCCATTGACCATCCTTAGAGATGAAGACGAGCTGGACTTCATAATAGTTGTAATAAATGGCATTGAGTACAGAAAAAGCAGATAAGATCGACACCTCATGCTCTGCACTTTGCCCTCCATATAGTAAGGTAATTTTCAACGTTTTTCCTCCTGTGTTTCGGTCACATTTCACGTATGATTCTCACATATTTTAGCATAAAATAAAAATTCGGAACATCTTTAACTGTTATTTTCTGCCCATGTTGGGTATTTTTTTAGATTTCTTTTTGCGATTGTTGAATAACCTCAGACAATTGTTCTAAAAAAGACTGTCGATCAGCTTTTGTAAAAGGCTTTGGTCCCTTTGTTCGTTTGCCCGATTTACGTATCTGTGTCCCCAAATAACGTTGTGCCAGTAAAAAGTCGATTGTTTCGGCTAAATATTCTTGCCCTGAATGATGAAAAACCCGTGCCTGCTTAGGTAAGACTAAGGAAGCCAAGCCATAATCCTGTGTGACAAGCAAATCTCCCGGTTGAATTTCTTTGACGATCTCATAATCTGCCCGATCGGCCCCTTTATCTACATAAATAAATTCTACAAAATTTGGATATTCTTTGGTAGTGTAATGATCGACACTCGTCACGATCAACACTGGCAAATTAAATTTCCTTCCTAACTGGATCATTTCTTCTTTGACTGGTGAGCCATCACCATCAATCACTAAACGCATCTTCTCACCTTCTTTTCTACTATATAACTATACTAAAAATCAAAGCACTTGTCTTCACTCTCGAAGAAAAGCAGTCCGCTACTGACTTTTCAAATACGATCGACAGTTGATTTGAAGCAAGACTTTCTCGCAGTAGCATGTTGTTAACTAAATCAACTGTAAATATTAAGCATTTTCAAGTAAAATTTACTTTACATGGGCTTTTTTAGTCAATTGACAGATGGATTTGATAGACGACAGCCTTTCTTTGGCTTATCTTAAATCTATGGAACGGAGGACGCATAGATGCTTATTGGTGAAAAAATCAAAACAGTTAGAACAGAAGCTGGGCTATCTCAAGATGCATTAGCAGCAGAATTAGATACGTCTCGGCAAACGATCTCGAGCTGGGAAAACGACAAAACGTATCCTAGTATTCAAACAATCGTCCGATTGAGCGACATGTTTGAAATTCCAGTCGAAGCATTGATCAGAGAGGATGTGGAAAAAATGAAAGAGGCTTTGCGTAAGGACAAAGAGCAGAAAATCCAACGTAACAAGGATCGGGAAATGCTGAATCGTTTGAATGCCTTTCGCTTTTTCGGTGCTTTCACAGGTGCCTTAACTGCTTACCCTATCTACAACTATTTTGGCGGTTATTGGACGTTCATTCCGTTGGCTTTACTGCTAAGTGCTGTTATTTTGACGATACCGATCCAAATTTATCGAAACAAATACGACTTGAAAAAATATCAGGATATCGTCGCTTTTTTTGATGAGAAATACGATCACTAAAAAGAAGCCCCGTCAGATGATTGCTTTTTCCTATGGTTTTGATAAATTGTTTTTTCTAACACATTACGAGTAATCATAACTTCTTATTTCTATATTCTTACTCAATACTAGACTTAAAAAATAGATTATTTAAAGAATCAACAAAGCTGATCTAAAGTTAATAAAGTGCCATCTTCTCTTGATACTAGAAATAGAAAATCCTTATGAAATAAATGTTTTTAAAACAAATCTCATAAGGATTCTTTCATTTTAGGGACTCTTTATCAATTTAACTATTTAATATTTATAACAACTTTAAATAATCCAATACTATTTCTAACGACTTGCCTTCCTGAATAAAACTCCTATTAATCGATTTACTAAAAATAAATAAAAAAATTCTTTTCAATTTTTATTTATGGTATGACATAAATAAAGTAAAGTTATTCTTCTAGGTTAATCTTATTAATGCTCTTTCTCACTAGTGTTGCATGCAACACTAGTGAGAAAGAGCATTAAATATACTGCAAGGCAAGACATTTGGTAATTGAAGAATAACAAGCAAAAAAATAGCAGTCAGGTCTCTTGACAAAGTATAGTTGCTATTCTTTTTTTAGGCCCTACTTTAATGAAATTTTTGTTTGGAGGGAACGACTTCATTCCTTTGATTATTTCAGTTGAATTTAATAGAGAAGCCTGGCGTCTATTAAGAAATACTTTTCTTGATGAGCGTCAATTTTTTTAACGGAAATCTATCCTATACTAAATTCAGTAAAGAAAAAGGAGGAATCAAAGAAAGCTATTTTAAACAAACCAAAATTATAGGAGGAATAAATCATGACTGAAAATAAAGCTACTCAAGAAAGAACACCCCAAGAAAGATTGCAAGAAGAACAAGAACACAAGGAACATGTTCATCATACGAAAATTAATGCAGCGGCCATTGCGGATCATCTTTTAGGCAACATGCATACATTACATGTGAAACTGCACCAATATCACTGGTATGTAAAAGGAGCCAATTTCTTTACGTTGCATGAAAAATTTGAAGAGTTGTATAACGAAAATGAAAAATGGTTCGACAAACTTGCGGAGCGTCTAATTACTTCTGGGCATAAACCTGCTTCGACAACGGTTGAATTTGAAAAATATTCGATGCTTTCGGAAGATGCAGTTAATAAATACGCTAAAGCAGAAGACATGGTTGAAAATATTATCGAGGACTTCAGAAGCACTCGTGACCTAACTATTCGCGCGATTCGTTTAGCTCAAGACGAGGGTGACGATGCTTTAGAAGATACATTGATTGCTTTTAAAAATGACTTAGACAAGAACATTTGGATGCTGCAAGCGTTCATTGGTAAAGAAGCATTAGAAGATGATGACGCTCTTGATGAGGATGAAGATTAAGGTAAAAGTAGAAGCTGATTTAGGGATTGGAATTCTTTCCAGTCCTTTTTCTATTTTCTTGATGTGCATCAATTTTTTTGTAGTAAGAGACTTATATAATAAAAGCAGCGAATATAAACAAAATAAATAAAGGAGGAGAATGAATTGACTAAACATACCCATCATGAAATTGGCGACCACGCAGCCTGTATCCGCTTGGTTCCAATATTCAATCACTTAGAGGATAGCGCGATGAATTACATTGCTAAAAAAGCCCACACGAAACAGTATCAAAAAGGAGAGTTTCTGTTTCGTTCACAAGAAAAAGAGGATACTTTATATATTATCAATCGTGGGAAAATCCGTATTTATCGATTGGCAGACTCTGGCAAAGAGCAGCTAGTGCGGATCTTGAACCCTGGTGATTTCACCGGAGAATGGACCTTGTTCAACCCGGATGCAGTACACGAGGAATATGCCGAAGCAACCCGAGATACCGTTGTCTGTATGATTCAGCAAAAAGATGTCCAAGATTTTCTGGAACAATACCCAGCTATTTCTTTAAAACTATTGGCGGAAATGTCTAAACGGTTAGAAAGTTCAGAACGTCAAACGACACAAGTAGCCGTGGAGAGTGTCATTACCCGTTTAGTTTTGTTTTTGGCAGAAAATGTGGAACCTGAAATGGGCAACTCTCCCACCATCACCCTGCCGATGGCAAAAAAGGACATTGCTTCCTATTTAGGAACGACACCTGAGACCATCAGTCGCAAATTTGGAGAATTGGAGGACGAGGGATTGATTCAACAGCTGTCTGGGAAAAGGATCAAGATTCAGGATTTAGATGATTTATTGCTTTACAGCGAATAATCGGACACGGAAAAGTGGCGTATTACGAAGCGAGTGACCAGGGAGCTAAAAGTGAATTCACTGTTTGGTTTCCCTGGAGGTTAGCCGGAATCTTGTTCAGCATCACCATGACTAGAATGACGCGAAAAATTGAAGAAATGGAGCAAATAGAATGGGATTCGTATTAGGCGTTTTGAATCCCCATGTGGTGGAGATTGGTTCTGTTGTGATTCATTGGTATGGAGTCATTATTGCAGCGGGCATATTAGCGGCTCTCCAGTTGAGCACCAAGGAAGCAAAGAAAAAAGGACTGGAAGAGGATACCATTATCGATATGGCCTTATGGGCAATTCCGATTGGACTCCTCGGCGCTCGGCTTTATTATGTGTTATTTGAACTTGATTATTATCTGCAAAATCCAGGACAAATCCTTGCGATTTGGAATGGCGGCATTGCGATTTATGGGGGATTGATTGCAGGAGGGGGGTACGCTATATTGGTATGCAAAGAAAAAAGGTACTTCTTTGGCACTCGTTCTTGATATTTTAGCGCCCAATGTATTGTTAGCCCAGTCCATTGGTCGTTGGGGCAATTTTATGAATCAGGAAGCTCATGGTGGGCCGGTTACTCGTCAATTCTTGGAAAATCTTTATTTACCTGAATTTATCATTGAACAAATGAATATGAATGGTACCTACTACCATCCGACTTTTTTATACGAGTCATTGTGGAGTTTGTTGGGCTTTGTCCTCATCGTCACTATACGGAACCGAAAACAGCTTTTGCGTCAAGGAGAAGTCGCTTTGAGTTACGTTTTGTGGTACTCAGTGGGTCGGTTCTTCATTGAAGGTATGCGAACGGACAGTTTATGGATTGGCGAGTGGATCCGCGTTTCGTAAGCCTTGTCTCTGGCCCTGTTTATTGGCGCGATTGTAGTATGGTTTATACGCAGACAAGATTATCCACCAATTTCTTATTATTCTGATGGCAATAAGGGTCAGAAAAAGACTATTAAGATGGTGAATTGAGCAAAAAGATAAAAAGAAGTGCAAAACTTGATATGCGTCAATTTTCGTTTGCTAAAAGTGAGCTACACTACAGTTGTAAAGAGGAAAAGGCAGTGTTCATTAATCTGCTGCCGATAAAATAAAAACACATAAAGGAGATAGGAATTATGGAAAAAGCTATATTGCAATTAGAAACGTTGTCTTGTCCAAGTTGTATGCAAAAAATTGAAGGTGCCGTGAAATCAGTTAACGGTATTGATAAAGACAGCATTAAAGTATTATTCAACTCCAGCAAAGTCAAAACCAATTTTGATTCAGCTGTCACTTCGATTGAAGAGATTCAAAAAGCTATCGAAAACGTAGGCTATCCGGTTCTTAAAGCAAAAGTCAAGGCCGTTTAACAGATTAAATGAACTAGGCAATTCTGGAAGAAAAGCTATTTTTCCAGGATTGCTTTTTTTGTTGCAATCCGATTCGAGGTGCTTAGAAATGATAAAAGAGAACTTTCTAAACTTGATGTCAGTCAATTAATTACTTAGGCAATTATCTTATACTGTGTTTATCAATAAAAGAGAAATTAAATTTGGAGGGAAAAAGCATGCAACAATATATATTAAGCAAGAAAAATATTATCACCGTCATCAGTGGATTGTTAATCGTACTCGGTTTCCTCAGTCACTTTGTTTTAGAAAACGTAGGACTTTCAGAGTGGTCTTTGATCATCGCCTCTGTCTTTGGGATTACGCCAATTGCTATTCAAGCGTTTCAAGCAATGAAAGTCAAAGTCATCAGTATTGATGTCTTAGTCAGTATTGCAGCGATTGGTGCGCTTTTTATTCAAAATTATGAAGAATCGGCTATTGTCACGTTTTTATTCTTATTCGGACACTACTTGGAACAACGAACATTGAACCAAACGCGATCTGCTATCAAAGAATTGACTAAAATGGCACCCGAAAGCGCCTTGAAACAAATGGATAATGGCGAATTTGAAGAAGTAGAAGTGGATGATATAGATGAAGGGGATATCTTGCTCGTTAAAACGGGTGCGAAAGTTCCAGTAGATGGCATAGTCCTTACGGGTGAAGGGCATATCAATGAAGCTAGCATTACAGGTGAAGCTGTTTCGGTCAACAAGCTAGCTGATGCAGAAGTTTTTGCAGGAACCATTTTAGAAAACGGAACGATTCAAATCAGAGCTGACCGAGTTGGTGAGGACACCACATTTGGAAAAATTATTGAACTCGTGGAAGAAGCACAAGATTCTAAATCCGAAGCGGAACGGTTCATTGATCGCTTTTCTAAATACTACACACCAGCTGTCTTGGTTCTGGCAATTGTTGTATGGGCGTTCAGTCAAAATATTGAGTTAGCAATCACCATCTTGGTTCTAGGTTGCCCAGGCGCATTAGTTATCGGAGTGCCTGTCTCAAACGTTGCCGGTATTGGGAATGGTGCTCGTAATGGTGTTCTTTTAAAAGGGAGTGAAGTCATTCAAGACTTCAGCAATGTGGATACAATTGTATTTGATAAGACAGGTACTTTAACTGTCGGAAACCCAACCGTTGCAGCGACTGAACTGTATGAAAAAGATCCTGCTGAAACGCTTGGCTATCTGGCCAGTGTGGAACGGGAATCAGATCATCCATTAGCAAAAGCGGTCTTAAATCAAATTGGAGAAACAAACTTTTATCCTGTTGAAGGAACTGAAGTCGTGAAAGGCGGCGGAATCGTTTCAAGTGTAGCTGGACATAGAGTGGCTGTTGGGAATGTGGCCTTGATGGAAAAAGAAAATGTCACTCTCAGCAAAAAAGTGCAAAAAGATGTCAAACGGTTTGAACAACAAGGGAACTCTCTCGTTTTGACAGCGGTCGACGGTGAATTAAAAGTACTGATGGGCATTCGCGATCAAGTCCGTCCGGGTGTGAAAGCTAATTTGCAGGAATTAAAAGACTTGGGCGTGAAAAATCTAGTCGTTCTTTCAGGAGATAACCAAGGAACCGTTGATGTGGTCGCCGGCGAACTTGGTTTGACCGAAGCTCACGGCCACATGTTGCCGGAAGACAAATCGGCTTATATCGGAAAACTTCAACAACGTGGTCAAATTGTAGCCTTTGTTGGAGATGGCGTTAACGATAGTCCGTCCTTAGCTTTAGCAGACATTGGAATCGCAATGGGAAGCGGAACGGACGTAGCGATTGAAACATCCGATGTCGTTTTAATGAACTCGAACTTCAGCAACTTGCCTCACGCATTAGGATTAGTAAAAGCCACCGCAAATAATATGAAACAAAATATCGTGATTTCAATTGGAGTAGTGTTGGTCTTGTTGACCAGCGTCTTCTTCAGCGAATGGATGAATATGTCTATCGGAATGTTGGTTCATGAAGGTAGTATCTTGGTGGTAATTTTCAATGGCATGAGATTAATGAAGTATAAGTTGAAAGGTCGAAAAGAACAAAAAGAAGTATCAGCACCTGCAGAGAAAGTAAAAATATCTTAAGAATAAATTAGAAGAGGCTGAGACAATAGTCCATCCTTGAAATGACAAAAGCGGAAACTCAGATTTTTAAATCTGGGATTTTCCGCTTTTTTGAGTTCTTGAAAAAAAAGAAGAGTATAGAGTATGCTCTTTATAAAATTAATTTTCGTGTAAATGATTAAAAAATTTAATAATAAAATTTAAATTCCTATTAAGTTGTAACACATGAAATTGCTTAAAATAATGTATTTAAAATCTTGATTTAACTAGTTTTTTTCTCTCGTCTTTTTTATAGATATGTATACCTTCGAAAAGACAAGAAATAAAATAGAAATACCTGTTTAGTGCAAAATGAGAAGAATCTTTTTTAATTCATAGTTTATAATTTATGGATTTCTGATTTAGTCGTAGGTGCATTTTTAATGGTATCAGCTACCGGACAAGTACGATCAATAAATGCGATAAAATCTGAAATCTCTTCATCAGTATTATCAGCTTCAATATAAAATTTAGATACGATTGCAGAATAGCCTATTTTAGCTGCTTTATTTTTTCCTATAAAACCATCAGGATCTAATACTCCATCTATCTCTACACGGATATCGTTTAAATTTATGCCCTGCACTTTAGCGAAAGACCGAGCTACAATAACTTTACATGCTCCAAGAGAGGCTAATAAAGCTTCAATCGGATTCATCCCTTCATCTGATCCACCTAAATTTTTTGGTTCATCCAAAATAAATTCAAAATTCCTGGATGTACATGAAACTTTCATTCCACCAATTGACTGAGCTACTGCATGAAATGTTTCTTTTGCCATAAAAATAACCTCCTTTTAATTTAATAACTTTATCGTATCATGAAAGCGTTATTTTTACCCGCATAGTCACATGAGAAACAGAAAAATTTATATTTTTGAATTTTTTTTTGCAAAAAATAAAAATCTTTTGTGCAATTGAATAGGTTAATGCATGGAAAAAAGCAGCAAACATAAATCAAAGTGGATCCTATAGAATAGACACTAAAAAAAGTGCCTTTATAGGGTCCTTTTCAATCCATTTTAGTTTCATAAGGTTTCTTTTTTTAAAATGTCCTTGACATAGAATCCATTTCAATTCTTCGATTAGCTAAATTTTTCTAAAGTCTGTGTATATAGTTCAATAATTTCTTCACGACTAATTTGATTTCTTTTCTCCTTATACCAAAAGACGGATTGAATCGTGATCCCCATAATGATCTGTCCTTTATAACTAAGCTCTATGGGTAATTCTTCGTCACTAGCTCCTTTTTTTATGCGGTTACCTAGCATGCTCTTCCCGTACTCGCGCACACTTTCAAGTTCAAAAATGATATTAGAATTCATTTGAATACTGAAAATGAGATATAAGAGATTATCAAATTGATCCAATAGTTGTTCAAAAACAATAATAAAAAAGTTGTCTTTTTCTTCATTTGAGTTTTTGATAGCAAAATCAAATATTTCATTCATTTTATGTTTAATAAAAAAGGTTATAAAATCATATTTATCCAAGAAATGATTGTAGAAAGTTGGTCTTCGAACCATAGCAGCATCACATATTTCTGTTACTGAAATATTTTCAAATTCTTTTTCATGTAATAAGTTTTCAAATGCTTCTATAAGTGCCTTATGAGTTTTTTGAACTCTTAAATCTAATTGTTGCATATAGTGCCTCCTTTTTAGAGAAAGTATCAATTATCGAAAAAATGTAAATTATTTATCAGATGCTGAAAATATGTCTCTTGTCCTCCTTTGTGAGACTAGTATAATAA
>NZ_JBSMVT010000030.1:0-33967 GCF_053760925.1 Enterococcus olivae | reverse complement strand
CTCTTGCGCCATGGGTATCGTCTGGGCAAGCTGGCATAGCCAGCCCGTCAAATCAGACTACCATGCCGCAACTCATTATCAAATCAACATCGGAACTTACAGATAACACATGATTTTCACGTTTTTCGAAAAGTGGCTAACTTGTTCTTGAAATTTGGGTTTTTTTGATGATAGTTTCTTTTTTCAGATATCTATAATAAATAAGTTTGAATTCTTAATTTCTTCAATTATTGAGGAAATGTCTTCACCTCTTCAAATTGATATAAATAATTTCACTTACTCTTTAGTAAAAATTTTAAATACCCACAAAAACAAAGAATTAATTTCTGTATTGTTAAATCCACAGTCAAATAGATTTGATGTTATTGATACTATCCTTTCTTTATTAGATGAAATCATCGAACACAATAAAGATATAGACAGAAAAATTCAAGAAGTGCATGCTGCAAAAACATTAAAAAACATTATAGTTAGAACTGATTTTACAACAAAAACTAAGAGTCAGTATAATTGGAATTACACTCAAGGTATTCATGGTTTGCTTCTTTTACTTGGAGAACTAAACATTAGGGAAAAATCAATTGGTTTGTATATTGATCGAGAAGATAATACTGTCCTTGCAGCACAAAATTATAATTTTAAAAAAGTCGTTAGTGTAGATTCTAAAGAATGTATTGGTGTCCGAATTGCAGATATTTGGAGTAACTTCATTGGCAGATTTTTAAAGTCTATCGAAGATGAATATAAAGAAGACTGGGATTTAGAGGAGACAAAAACAAGAATAGCAGAAAGAAGAATTTTATCAGCCAATTGGTTTGACCTTACAAAGGATCAATACAACTTATACAAAAAAATTTCTGATATATTTTATATTAGACAGTATTATTGGACTATTCATACCAATAAGTATCCCGGATACACTACTACATTTATGACTTTGATTTATTATGTAGGCAGAGAACATTATAGTTATGAGGAATTTAAAAACATTGATTTAGAAACTCATCGTGAACGTTTTAATAGTATGAACTATCATAGAGAAAGTGAACATTATAATTAGACAAACCTTGAGTTTGTCTTTTTTTATTTATAGAAAGAAGTGGTATTTTGAAAAAACTAAAAAGTTATACCAGTATTTGGTCGGTTGAAAAAGTAATTTATGCAATCAATGACTTTAAACTTCCCTTCCCAATTAGTTTTAGTCAGATGGCTTGGTTTGTGTGTAGTCTATTTACAGTGATTTTATTAGCTGATATCCCTCCTCTTTCATTGATTGAGGGCGCGTTATTGAAATATGTCGGCATTCCTGTTGGTTTGACTTGGTTCATGAGTCAAAAGACGTTCGATGGGAAGAAACCCTATCGTTTCATTCAAACCGTTGTCACTTATGCCTTCCGTTCGAAACTGACCTATGCTGGAAAAAAAGTAATATTTGAAAAAGAAAAAATGAATGAGACTGCCACAATAGTAAGGAGTGAATGGATTGAACTATCCGATTAAATATATTGAAAATAACCTCGTGTTCAATCACGACGGTGAATGTTTTGCCTATTACGAATTGTTGCCCTATAACTATTCCTTTTTGACACCTGAACAAAAATTACAAGTACACACGAATTTTCGACAACTGATTGCACAAAATCGCGAAGGGAAAATTCATGCCTTACAGATTAGTACGGAACGATCGATTCGTTCGATTCAAGAAAAAAGTAAAGAAACAGTCACTGGCCGGTTGAAAGACATTGCTTTTCAACGGATTGATGAACAAACCGAAGCGTTAGTAAACATGATTGGCGACAATCAAGTGGACTATCGCTTTTTTATTGGCTTTAAACTCTTAGTCAATGAAGAGGAAGTTTCCTTAAAGAATTTGAAAAAATCTGCTAAGAATACACTCACTACATTTTTTAGAGAAGTGAATCAGAAATGGATGAGTGATTTTGTAGTAATGCCACAAGATGAAGTCCGTCGTTACACAAAAATGGCGGACCTCTTACAAGCAAAAATCGAACGTCGTTTTCATATTAGACCTTTAGATAAAAATGATTTTGGTTATCTGATTGAACATCTATATGGCAAAGAAACAAGTTCTTTTGAAGAATACGAATTCTTTTTACCGCTCAAAAAATTAAAACACCAAACACTCGTGAAACGATATGATTTATTGAAACCGACTCGTTCCTTGATTGAAGAAAATCAACGCTATTTGAAAATTCAAAATGAAGAAACGACGTCTTATGTTGCGTATTTTACAATTGATTCAATTGTTGGTGAATTGGATTTCCCTTCCAATGAGATTTTCTACTACCAGCAACAACAATTCGACTTCCCAATTGATACCAATATGAACATTGAAATTGTCGCCAATAAAAAAGCCTTATCTACTGTTCGAAACAAGAAAAAAGAACTGAAAGACTTGGACGACCACGCATGGAATAGCGACAATGAAACAGGAAACAATGTCTTGGAAGCCTTAGAAGATGTCAATGAGTTAGAAGCCGAACTGGATCAAACTAAAGAAGCCATGTACAAACTAAGTTATGTCATTCGAGTGGCCGCTACTTCCTATGAAGAATTAAAACGTCGCTGCAACGAGATCAAAGATTTCTATGACGATTGGAGTATTAAATTGGTTCGTCCTTTTGGCGATATGTTGGGCTTACATTATGAATTTCTCCCTTCAAGTAAACGATACATCAATGATTATGTACAATATGTGACTTCTGACTTTCTAGCAGGCTTAGGTTTTGGTGCGTCACAAATGTTAGGAGAAACGGAAGGCATTTACATTGGCTACAATATCGAGACTGGAAAAAATGTGTATCTCAAACCTAGTCTAGCGAGTCAAGGCGTTAAAGGCTCGGTGACCAATGCTCTGGCATCCGCTTTTCTTGGTTCTTTAGGTGGTGGTAAATCCTTCTCTAATAACTTATTGGTGTATTACTCGGTTTTATTTGGTGCACAAGCCTTGATTGTTGATCCAAAGGCCGAACGTGGCAATTGGAAAGAAACCTTGCCAGATATGTCCAATGAAATTAATATCGTCAATCTAACCAGTGAAGAGAAAAATCAAGGCTTGCTTGATCCCTATGTTCTCATGAAACGAAAGAAAGACGCCGAAAGTTTAGCAATTGATATTCTGACTTTTCTAACTGGAATTTCTAGTCGAGATGGCGAAAGGTTTCCTCTGTTACGAAAAGCGATTCGCTCCGTCACTCAAAAAGAGATTCGTGGTTTGTGGTTAGTCATTGATGAATTACGAGAAGATGATAACCCATTATCCCATTCGATTGCGGATCACATTGAAAGTTTTACCGATTACGATTTCGCCCATTTATTATTCAGTGATGGCACTACAGAAAACTCGATTAGTTTAGACAAACAGTTAAACATTATTCAAGTGGCGGATTTGGTCTTACCAGACGCTCAATCAAATTTTTCAGATTATACGACTCTTGAATTATTGAGTGTGGCTATGTTAATTGTCATTTCAACGTTTGCTTTGGATTTCATTCATTCTGATCGAACCAAATTTAAAATTGTTGATTTAGATGAAGCATGGTCGTTTTTACAAGTCGCACAAGGAAAAACCTTATCCAATCGCTTGGTTCGTGCAGGTCGTTCAATGAATGCGGGTGTTTATTTTGTCACGCAAAATGCGGACGATTTAATCGATGAAAAATTGAAGAACAACATAGGATTAAAGTTTGCCTTTCGTTCAACGGATAGTCAAGAAATCAAAAAGACCTTAGCCTTTTTTGGTGTTGATCCTGACGATGAGGATAACCAAAAGCGGTTAAGAGAATTAGAAAATGGCCAATGCTTAATCCAAGATTTGTATGGACGTGTGGGAACGATTCAAGTCCATCCAGTTTTTGAAGATTTATTCCATGCCTTTGATACTCGTCCCCCCGTCCATCAAGAAGAGTGAGGTGTATTCATGAAACCAAAATTGAAAAAAATGTTAGGTGTCATTCTTCTGATTGGAGGAACGACTTTTTTATTTCTCTTGCTTTTTGGTCCGGCCGCTCAGGCAATTGGGCTAGTTGATGATACCGTGGACGCGCAAAATCTTTATTCCCAATATCCATTGGCGCATTATCAATTAGATTTCTATGTTGATACCGATTGGGATTGGCTGCCCTGGAATTGGAAAGATGGCATTGGGAATCAAGTCCAATATGGCTTGTATGCTATGTCTGATTTTATTTGGACCATTAGTTTGTATCTCTCCAATGCGACTGGTTACTTGATCCAACAAGCCTACAAACTAGATTTTATCTCGGACACAGCCAATCAAATTGGCGAAAACATTCAAATATTGGCAGGCGTATCAGAAAATGGCTTTTCCACTTCTGGCTTTTATGTTGGTTTTCTGTTGTTGTTTATTCTGATTGTGGGAGCGTATGTTGCTTATGTCGGCTTGATTAAACGAGAAACATCCAAAGCAATTCAAGCAGTCACTAATTTTCTTGTAGTGTTTGTTTTGTCGGCCGGCTTTATTGCTTTTGCGCCTTCGTACATTCAACGGATCAATGAATTTTCTGCCGATATTTCGCAAGCAAGTTTAGATTTAGGCGCTCAAATTATTTTTCCTCATTCGTCTTCACAAGGAACAGATAGTGTAGACAGTATTCGAGATACCTTGTTTTCGGTACAAGTCGAACAACCTTGGCTACTACTACAATTTGATAACTCAAATAAAGAAGACATTGGCGAAAGTCGAGTCAATGACCTTTTAGAAGTCAATCCTGATGCCAATAATGGCAAGGATCGGGAAGAAGCGGTTAAAAATGAAATTGAAGCACATGACAACCAACAACTGACTTTAACAAAAACAGTCAATCGATTAGGGACGGTTAGCTTTTTAGTCTTGTTTAACATTGGGATTTCCATTTTCGTTTTCTTATTGACGGGCATTATGATTTTCAGTCAAATTCTGTTTATTCTCTATGCAATGTTCTTACCTATCAGTTTCTTGTTGGCTATGTTGCCAACCTTTAGTGGTATGGGAAAAGCAGCTCTGATGAAACTCTTTAATACCATTATGTTGCGAGCAGGAATCACGTTGATTATTACGGTGGCGTTTAGTTTATCCACCATGTTGTATAGCTTAACCACCAGTTATCCTTTCTTCCTTGTTGCTTTCCTACAAATCGTGACTTTTGCGGGCATTTACTTAAAGATGGGCGACATTATGAGCTTGTTTAATCTTCAAGCCAACGATTCCCAACAAATTAGTCGAGGTGTCATGAGACGACCAAAACAATATATGCACCGAGGAGCCAGACGACTTCAACGAACGATTAGTCGAACCATGATTGGTGGATCGCTTGGGTATTTGGCAGGCAAAACCAAAGGCAGAAAAAAAAGGAATCAACTTCCTTCAACTGCAGGTACAACACCTTCCAATTCTCGTGCGTCTGTTCCTTCCAATCAACAACCAAAGAATGAACGTACACAACGACCAACCACTCGAAGTTATCAGACCGGACAACAAATTGGTAAAGTTTTGGATAGTAAAAATCGAGCAAGCAATTTCGTGGCTCAAAAGACACAACAAGTTAAAGAGTTCCCTAAAACAGTTACAGGAAATATCCATCAAACTGTTTCTGATTTTAAACAAGGGATATCAGATGAACGAACAGAAACAGTGACTAGTAAAAATAGACCCGTTGTGCAATCTCGAAAAACAAAACAAGAAACACATCGAGCAACGAACAAACCTATGACTGACAAGAACCATCAACGACCAACAGTTGGTACAATTCCAGCGTCGAAAAAAGCCAAGCAAACAGAGTTGCCTCAAGTAAAACGAACTCGTCCAGTGAAGAAACAAGTAGAATCCAAACCGATTCGTTCTACTGTCACTCGTCCACCTATACAACACAGACCATTGAATAAAGTTCAAACAGTGGCGCAAGAAGTACCACAAAAACAAACAGTTTCAAAAGTACAAAAGCGAATCACCAAACAAATGCACAAATCAATGAAACAACGACCTTCTATTAAGCAACAAGCTCCTATTTCTCACAAGCAACCGACAATGAATAGGACGAATAAAAAACAAACCACTTCAACTGTCTGTTATTCCCAAAATAAACATCAAAAGAAAAATGTCCGTTTCACACGTCCAATGAACAGAAAGTAGGTCAATCGCTATGAAATGGAAACTAAAAGTAATAATTGCTTTGACACTCTTTCTGTCCTTCTTTGGCTTATTGTCCTTTGTGGCAATTTTTGTGGCAGATGAACCTCAAGGTAATTCTTCTGATTCCATTGTTATTCAAGGAAGTGGTTTATCTGTTTCACCAGAGGTCCTAAAGTATCGCTCCTTAGTAGAAAAATACGCAAAGCAAGAGAATGTTGAGGACTATATCCATATTCTCTTAGCGATTATTCAAGTCGAAAGTGGTGGTACTCTAAAAGATATCATGCAGTCGTCAGAATCAAAAGGCTTGCCACCCAATACGATTACTGACCCAGAAGAATCAATTGCACAAGGTGTTTCCTATTTTGCAGGATTGGTTCGTTCTGCGGAAGCGTTAGGTGTTGATCAACAAAGCGTGATTCAAGCGTACAATTACGGCGGTAGCTTTTTACATTATGTCGCAAAAAATGGAAAAAACTATTCTTTTGAATTAGCGGAAAGCTTTTCTAATGAACAAGCTAACGGTCAACGAGTCACTTATAGAAATGAACTTTCGATTCCTAAAAATGGTGGCTGGCGGTATAACTACGGCAATATGTTTTATGTGTTATTAGTTAGCCAATATTTAGAGACAGCTTCGCAAAAATTTGATAACCAAACCTTTCAGACAATTATGGACGAAGCCTTGAAATATCAGGGCTATCCCTATGTTTTTGGCGGGTCCAATCCAAATACCTCTTTTGACTGTAGCGGCATTACCCAATGGACCTTTCAGAAAGCTGGTATCACTTTGCCTCGTACTGCCCAAGCACAATATGAGGTGATGGATCACTTGCCTTTGTCGCAAGCGGAACCAGGGGATTTAATTTTCTTTCACTCGACCTATGCGACTGCCGATTATGTGACCCATGTCGGTATTTATGTAGGAGATATGAAAATGTACCACGCCGGCGATCCGATTGGTTACACCGACTTAAACGAAAACTATTGGCAGCAACATTTAATTGGTGCTGGACGAATTAAACAATAAGAAATGAGGAGTATTCATGAAAATTCATATTGAACGCAAACCTAAAAAAGATAAGCCATCTAAACAAAAGAAAGTTAAAACTATCCACTTGGGAACTCACAAAAAGAGTGTCCTTTTCTTGTGGCTGTTATTGATTAGTAGCTTTAGTTTTGGCCTCTATAAAAACTTTACTGCTATTGATACGCACACGATTCATGAGACAACAATTATTGAACCTGTGCTGATTGATACCCATGCGGTTGAGAGTTTTACTCTTAATTTTATTCAAGAGTATTATTCTTGGGAAAATAACAAAGAAGCTATTGAGCAACGACCTGAACGAATCAATCGTTACCTGACTTATGAATTACAAGAATTGAATGTAGATACCATTCGGACCGATATTCCCACGAGTTCTTCTGTCAGTGATCGCAAAATTTGGCGCATACAAGCGATTGATGAACAAAACTTTGAAGTGATTTACTCTGTTACCCAACGAATTACCGAAGGCGAAGAAAATAAATACAGTACATCATCTTACCGTATCACCGTTCATCAAGATGAAGCAGATAATTTAGTTATTACCACTAATCCGACGATTTGGACCACTCCTCAAATCTCTGATTTTCAACCAGAATTTTTTGAAAATGACAACAGCATTGAAGAAGGACTCCAACAAGAAATAATCGCCTTTTTGGAAACTTTCTTTAAATTATATCCAACCGCAAGTAGTAGTGAACTAACTTATTACATGGCAGAAAACACCTTACCAATGATTAACAAAGAGTTGATTTTTTCAGAATTGATTTATCCTTCCATTCAAATGAAGGATAAACAATATGTTGTAAAAGTAGCTGTAAGATATTTGGATAGTGAAACAAAAAGCGAAAATATCTCTCAATATCAGTTAGCTTTAGAGAAGAATGATAATTGGAAGATTGTTGCACAGTTACCTTAATATCATTGAATAGACAAAAAGGAAGCATCAAACTTATCTGATTGCTTCCTCTTTGTTATTTATCATCAATATACAGAGTGTGTCCTTGATACTCATAAACTCGCACCTGTTTGGGCTCATTCAATGTTCTTATTTTTAGTTTAAAATCTAGTTTTTGTCTAATATAAACAAGGTTTTTAATTAATACTATCCACTAAAATAAATAATATATCTTTAGTACGCTCAGCTACTCTGGTTAGATTTTCTTTAGCATTTTTCATAGCTTGATCTATAGACATTATTTTATCAACAATAGGGATAACTACATTTAAACCTTGTTTTTTAAAAGATTTCGGATTTCCTTCTACAGAACCTACAAAAGCTATAACAGGGATTTTATTTTCTTTTGCCAAACGACTAATTCCAACAGGTACTTTTCCTTGTAAGCTTTGATCATCTATTTTACCTTCACCTGTAATTACGAGATCTGCTCCGTTTAATTCTTCTATCAACGTGGAATACTCTACTAAAAGAGAAAAGCCTGAAACGATTTTTCCTTTCAGTAATGTGCGTAAACCAAAACCTAAGCCACCTGCTGCTCCATCTCCAGCTTCAGTTGATTGACCAAGTAAAACTCTGTCTTGAAAGCTTTTTAATGATTCTTCATATTCATCAAGTTCTGATTTCATAAGTCCTTTTTGTGTTCCAAACATATATACTGCTCCTTTAGTTCCTGTCAAATGACTAGTAACATCCGAAGCAATAATCAATTCAATATCATTCAATCGTTGATCGATGTTCGCAGAATTTACTTCTTGAATCTTTGATAAATTTTCGCCAAAAGGTTCTATATTTTTATGATTATTGTCTAGAAATTCCACGCCCAAAGCGTTTAAAGCACCTATACCTCCATCAATTGTTGCTGTTCCACCCAAACCAACAATAATTTTCTTGGCTCCTAAATCTAAAGCTGCTAGAATTGTTTCTCCGACGCCGCGACTATTAGTATTAGATGGGTGAGTAGCTACAGTCCCATCTAAGAACTGAATACCTGACGTATCAGCAGATTCAATAATAGCTAGCTTTTCTTCTTCAATCCATCCAAAAGTAGCTTGCATTTCTTCTCCAATAAGATTATGCACATTTGCTTTTTGATAAGAACCACCATAATTCTCAATGAAAGCCTCTACGGTTCCTTCTCCTCCATCAGCTATTGCAATTTTTTTTACTGATATATCTTGACTAGAAAAAACTTGTTCGATAACATTATTTGCTTGAATACTACTAAGTGAGCCTTTCATAGAATCAATGGCTGTAATAATTTTCATACTCTTCACCTCCATCAATCCTTTGTAATAAATTCACTGATAGCATTGACAGAATCCACTTTATGTTTCGTTCCAGAAATGGTCTTTGAAGTGATTTCTTTAAAATCTGAACAAGGCATTGCTTCATAAAGTAATTTGGCAAAATCCATAGGGTGTAATGGATCTAGTTCCGATCCTAAGATTAATGTGGGTATCTTTACATTTGCCCAATCATCTTTATTATTGCTAGGACAATCAGAAGGAATCTTAATCAACTTTAATGACGCACTTTTAGCGTATGGATAGTCAAACTGTCCTAATAATGTTGAGCCTGCATAATGAGATATGTCATTTAACTCATTAAAAATTTCAGTTTGTTTAAATGCTTCTTTTTTATCTTCAATTGAATCATCATTCATAATCATATAAATTGTTTTGAAAGCAGTTTGAATAACAACAGGTTGAGGTTTATCATCCCAAGCAGGTTTTGATAAAACTAATTTTACAATTCCTTTAGGATAACGAATGGTAAAATTTAAAGCTACTCCCGCACCTGTAGAAATTCCACCAATTATAAAACTATTTAGTTCTAGATAATCGACAAATGCTTTTATATCATCTGCAAATTGATTAAAATTTAATTTTTTTTCGTCTCCAAATTCAATAGTTTTACCATGTCCGCGAAAATCTATTGCAATTCGTCTAATATTCGGAATATCATTTAAAATATCAAGTGTTTGATTTACATCTCCACCTAATCCATGAAGAAAAATAAATGGTAATCCATTATTTTTATCATCTTCATAGTGAAAATCAATTCCATCATAATTAAATTTAGGCATCTAATTTCTCCTTATAGCTCTCCAGAAACAGAGTCAACTCTCACAGTTTCACCAGTTTCAACTGATTTTTGTACGGCTTGCATAATCTTCATTGTTTCAATTCCATCAAAAACAGTTGCTCCTCTTCCTTTTTCACCTGTTAAAACTGTACGGGCAAAATCTTCTATTTGACGACGATAAAAGTGACCATCTGCTGCAATCGGTCTATGGAAACTATCATCAGATGATTTAAAAATTTCTACATCGCTTCCTTTAAAGAACCATGGATTATATGTTTTCGCTACAATAGAACCATGCTCACCATATACTTCAAATCCTTCATGCCAATCCATTCGAACTTGTAAAGTCAAATCTAATTGACCAACGAATCCATTTTCAAATTCAGCAGTTACAAACCAAGAATAAGAACCATATTTTTCTGTCAACCATGCTTTAACAGCGACAATATTTCCACCTAAATATCGAGCAGTGTCGAATAAATGGCTCCCATGGCCTCTCATGTAGTAGCGTCGCTTATCAGCCTTGGGATCACCTTTTGGTTTTTTAGCATTTGGTCCAACTAGAATTACAGGTTGAATATTATCCGTTGTAGTATAACGATAAGTATTATCACAATACCAAGCCTTAAGAGCTAGCATTTCACCCATTTCTTGATCGACAAAGTCTTTTGCTGCTTCTATACCTGGATCAAATCTTTTCATATTCCCAACTTGAACATGCACATTATGTTTTTTAACGATTTCACCTAATTCTTCAACTTCCTCAATTGACATACCTAGAGGTTTTTCAACTAATACTGGCTTTCCAGCTTCAACAGCCTTGATTGTCATTGGCACATGAAAATTATCTGCAATTCCAATTACAACTGCATCCAATTCAGGATCAGCTAACATTTCATCATAATCTCTATATAGTTTTGTAGGATGATAAATTGCATCCATCTCTTTCAATAAAAATTCATCAATATCACAAATAGCATAGAGTTCAGCGTTGTTTGATCTTCTAATAGAATCAAAATGTGCGGCTTGTGAAATTTGTCCTGCACCTAATACTCCAATTTTCAATAACTTGTTTTCTTTTTTAATGTCTGTCATAAATTACACTCTTCTTTCTATTGGTTTTTAAAATTCAATTACTTTTAATGCGTGTTCAATCTCATTTTCTTCCAAACCATGCATGATGACTGGTCCGTTATAATATTTTTTTAATTCTTTTAAATATGAGTTCAAAGGTAAATTACCTTTTCCTATTGGTGCAAATTTTATTTCAGTGTTCGAAACTATACAATCTTTACAATGTGCGATTTCTATATAACTACTTAATTCTTTTAATGCATAATTAATTTTCTCTTCCAATCCATTAACATCTAAAGTAGTGACAATATTTGCTGCATCAAATAAAACTTTTAAATTGGGACTGTCATAATGTTTCATTAGTTTAATTGTATCTTCTACTGAACTAATTACGTTTGCTTGTTCTGGTTCAACAACAATGATAACGTTGTGTTCTTTAGCCATACGAATCATTTCATCTAATGAATTAAACAAAATCCCCCAAGCTTTATCTGTATGATTATCAGGATGTGCACGCCAGAAGTCTTCCTGATCGAGACTACCTGTAGAAATTGAAACGTATCGTACACCTAACTTTTCAGCAGCCTTCACTACTTCATTAAAGCCTCGCATATTAATATTTCTTTTTTCCTCATCTAATTCTAAAGTATTGAAAGTTCCCGAAATAATTGAAATAGAAACTCCTGTTTCCTTCGAAACTTTACTTATATCTTCAATAATTTCACTCTTAATCTCTAACGGTATGCTTGGTAATCCTACATTTGAAAAATTAAATTGTACAGTTGTAAATCCAAACTCACGAATTTTCGTAAATGCTTCTGATAATGTATACTTGGCAAACACCTTCGAGAAAATTCCTTTTTCCATTGTATTACCTCCTAATTGTACTTTCAGAAAATTGTTTTCTTTGTTAAAATAGATAAAAATAAGTGTAAACGATACAATTCGATTACTTTCAATTATCTATGTCTAATGATACAATTATTTTCGATATAATTCAATACAAAACGATTAATTAGGAGGATTATTTTGTTAAAAAGTGAAAGACATCAATTTATTCTAGATTTAGTTAAAAAAGATGGAAAAGTTTTAGTAAACCATTTGACTGAAATTTTAGGAGTTACTGAGGATACTATAAGAAAAGATTTACAAGAATTATCAAAAAAGGGGTTAGTAAGACGTGTTCATGGTGGAGCTTTGAATATTAATCATGAAATCATAGACTTTGAACAACGTGTTAGTCAATATTCCGAAAGGAAGAGAAACATTGCCTTGAAAGCAATTGAATTTCTCGATAACAAAAAAGTCATTTTCATTGATAGTGGTAGTACAAATTTAAGTTTTGCTGAACAAATTCCTCAACATTTTGAAGGACTTGTTATTACCAACAGTCCAGTTATAGCTCTTTCTCTATGTAATCATCCTAAAATAACTATTCAATTATTACCTGGAGAATTAGAAAAAGTCTCTAAAGTTTTAAAAGGAAGTTCTACCATCAAAGCAATTGAAGATATTAATATCGAGCTTTGTATACTTGGAGTTTCATCAATTGACTGTATTAAAGGTATTTCAGTCCCTTCTTATGATGAATCTATAATAAAAAAACAACTTATTATTCAAAGCTCTGAAACGATAGCTCTGATCACCAAAGAAAAATTCGATACTTCTTCAACCTTTTATGTAGATGAAACAAATAAGCTAAAGTCGATTATTACTGAAAATGGTGTTAACAGTAATACAATTAAAAAATATAAAGAGCTTGGAATTCAAGTAATTACTACGTAATATAATTAGATAATAGAAGTTTACTTATTTTAGACATTTAAAAACCCCAACAAATTTATTGATTACAAATTTGTTGGGGTTTTAGATTAAAAATTATGTTTTGTATTTCGCTAAATATTCTTCTCTATCTGTGCTATATCTTTTATAGTTACCCTCTTTATCACTAGATAGCAAAAGTATTAACATGTCTACAATCGCAACTTGTGGAAGTCTCGTAGAACTAATTGCTTCAAATCTTAACTTTTCATTCGTGAAGCTCATAATAACATAATCTACAATTTGTACTAATGGCGACTGCGCATAACTTGTAATAGCTATTGAAGGGACAGATTTCTGCTTAGCTATATTTGCAATATCTAAAATCATGTTTGTACTTCCTGAATTTGAGATTAATAAACAGGCATCATTTTCTGTCATACTAAATGCTGCATTTGTTTGCATTTCTGGTCCTATATTTACTATAGATCTTACTCCATATTGATTGAATTGATAAGCCGCGTATACTGCTACTGGATTAGTATTTCCAGCTCCAAAAATATAAAGAGTGTCACATTTCTTTATTAGTTCGAGACTATCTTTTACCATAGAACTATCTATTAAATCCGCTCCTTGTTTTAATTCCTCTATTTTGGAAAGAAAAATATTTTGAATTGAAGAGTTATAATCGGTTAAGTCTATTGACAACTTAGCTATTTCATCCCAATTGTTTATGCTTCTTGCCAAAGCAATTTTAAAGTGGTAAAAACCCTTACATCCAGCTTTTTTCGACAGCCTCATAATAGTTGCTTCACTAGCTCCACTTTTTTCTGCTAACTCGGTTACACTCATATTGGTTACTTTTGAAGGATTAGACAATATATAGTCAGCAACTTTTTTCTCTTGCTCAAAAAGATCAGTGTATATTAATTCGAGTGATGCTAAAACATTCTTATCATCCATATTTACTCCCTATTTCTTCCAGTTTTATTTACAGTATAATAGAAATAGAGCGTTCTATAAAGACAAAAACTCATTTAATTAAAATCATAAGTTTCTTGTATCACTTTCTATTTTAGAAATTCGTTGACTATGTCGTCCACCTTGAAAATCAGCATTTAGCCACGTTTCTACAATCATTAAAGCTAACCCTTCTCCTGTTACTCTTTCACCCAAGCAAATGATGTTAGCATTGTTATGTTCTTTAGTTGCTTTTGCAGAAAAAACATCTCCCACAACGGCGGCCCTAATCCCTTTATTTCTATTAGCAGCTATACTCATACCAATTCCAGTACCGCAAATTAAAATTCCCAGATCAGCTTCTTTATTCAAAATCAACTTTGTTACTTTACGAGAATAATCAGGATAATCTACACTTTCATCACTGTTTACACCGACATCTTCAACTTCGTGTCCAAGTTCTACTAAGTATTTGTAGATTGCTTTTTTTAGATGAACCCCACCGTGATCATTACTGATTGCTAATTTCATTTTAATCCTCCCATTCAAATAACTGGC
The DNA here is from genome assembly GCF_053760925.1 of Enterococcus olivae. Taxonomy (NCBI): domain Bacteria; kingdom Bacillati; phylum Bacillota; class Bacilli; order Lactobacillales; family Enterococcaceae; genus Enterococcus; species Enterococcus olivae. The sequence goes on along the minus strand of NZ_JBSMVT010000030.1, from coordinate 19,369 downwards.
TTATTTTTTCTTTCTAAAATATTTTAAGACTGAAACAAAAGTCTCAGCCTTAAAACATTTACTTATTTTACTAATTACAACTTAATCAAATTACTTTGTCCGGCTTTAACTTTTCCTTTGCTTGCTAAAGTTACATTATATTTATTCTTATCTAAATTAGTGAAGATAACAGGCGTAACTAGGGAATAACCTTTACTTTTAATTTGATCTACATTAACTTCGGCAATCAAATCATTTTTACTGATGACATCTCCCACTTCAACTAATAATCGGAATCCTTCGCCCTCTAAGTTTACAGTGTCTAATCCAATGTGAATCAACACTTCATTTCCATAGTTATCGATAATTGAGATGGCATGTTTAGTTGGGAAGATACCTACAATCTCTCCGGATACAGGTGCATAAATGACATTGTCTTCAAGTTCTATAGCAAATCCATCGCCCATTGCTTTTGAAGCAAATACTTGATCAGGAACTTCATCAATTGTTAGAATTCTTCCAGTAGCAGGCGCTACAATTTCTAATAATTTTTTAGAGTCAGCAGGACCTTTGTTAGAAGCTTCTTTAGCTACTACTGCTGGTTGTTCGTAAGAATCCCCACGTAAGTTAGCTAGAACAGCTTCTTTGATTCCTACAGCTTTATTTCCGTAGATAACTTGAACATTTTTTCCTAATACACTTACACCAGAAGCTTCTAATTCTGCCGCAAAGATGTCTTTATCAACGACTGCTGTATCAACTACATCTACCCGTAGTCTTGAGTAACAAGCGTTAACATTTTTGATATTTTCTTTACCACCTAGAGCTTTGATAATATTTGTAATTTGGTCTCCATCATAGTTAGATACACCAGTTGCTTGTGTTTTGGTTTCTACAGTTCGACCAGGTGTCTTAAAGTCAAATTTTACAATAGCAAATCTAAATAATGCGTAGTTGATAGCTGCAAAAACTAAACCTACAGGTATTAAAATCCACCAATGAGTACGAGTAGTCAATAAGTTAAAGAATCCGAAGTCTAACAAACCACCTGAAAATGATAGTCCTAAATGAGCGCCTAATAAATTCATGGCTGTAAATCCAAGTCCAGTAACAACAGCATAAACTAAAAATAAAGCTGGTGCTGTGAAAATAAATAGAAATTCTAGAGGTTCTGTAACACCAGCGATTAATGAAGTTAAACCTGCTGACATTAGAATACCCGCAACTTTTGCTTTTTGATCAGGCTTAGCTGTATGATACATTGCTAATGCAACTGCTGGCATTGTGAAAATCTTTAGTACGAATAAGCCATTCATAAAGTTACCTGCTGTAATAGGAACACCATCAGATAATTGTGAGAAGAAGATTAATTGATCTCCATTGACCACTTGACCTGCTGCATTTGTATATTCACCAGCTTGTAACCAGAATGTTGGCCACCATACGTGATTCATACCAAATGGGATTGTTAGACGTTCTATGAAACCAAACATAAATCCAGATACACCAGGATTTAAGTTAACAATAAACTCAGACAAATTGTTAATTCCACCTTGAATTGGAGGCCAAATAAATACCATTAAAAATCCTAAAAACAATGATGTGAATGCAGTAATAATTGGAACACTTCTTTTTCCGGCAAAAAACGCTAAAGCAGTTGGTAATTTTACGTCATGGAATTTATTAAAAATTGATGATGTTAGCACACCAACAATAATTCCTCCTAAAACACCCGTTTGAATTGTTGGAATACCTAAAATTTCAACATACATGTTAGATCCAGCAACCATTTCAGGTGTAATCCCCATCACACCACCAATGGCTACGTTCATAATTAAATAACCAACAATTGCTGATAGTGCTGCAACTCCGTCATTGTTGGTTAGTCCAATGGCAACCCCTGCTGCAAAAATCAATGGTAAATTTGAAAAAATAATTCCACCGGTTGATAATAATACATTAAAAACGTTTGACATTACTGCATTATCTGCAAAAGGCATCATCTCTAAAAATGCAGGATTAGTAAAAATCGTTCCTAATGCCAATAGCAAACCTGCTGCTGGTAAAATAGCAATAGGTGTTTGAAGAGAACCACCAATACTGGTCAATTTGTTAACAAATTTCATTAATTGATCTTTCATTTTGTCATCTCCCTATAAGTTCTTTTGCTCCAAGTGCAATATTTTCAGATGTTAAACCATACATTTCAAATAATTTATTTGGATCTCCCGATTTTCCAAATTTATCTTCAACACCAATTATTTTCATCTTCTTAGGTGTAGTTTGAGAAATGAATTCACTTATAGCACTACCAAATCCACCTTTAACATTATGCTCTTCCACAGTTACAACAGAATCTACATTCTTAATAACTTCTTGAATTAGATCAGTGTCTAATGGTTTAATTGTTGGAATGTTAACTACAGAAGCATTAATGCCTTCTTCACTTAATTTTTGAGCAGCTTCTAGTGCTTTTGCAACCATCAATCCTGTAGCAAAAATGGCAACATTATTTCCTTCTCGTAGTATTTCTCCCTTACCAATTTTAAATTCATAACTTTCATCATGAATTGTCGGTGTTGGTACTCGACTTAATCGTAAATATACTGGCCCATCATATTCAGTAATCGCTAGTACTGCTTGTCTTGCTTCAACATCATCACAGGGATGAATGACTGTCATATTAGGTAATACTCTCATTAGAGCAATATCTGTTATTGCCTGGTGAGTTCCACCGTCTTCTCCCACGCTAATGCCAGAATGCGTTCCTACCACTTTAATATTAACTTTTGGATAGCACGCTGAATTTCTAATTTGATCATACGCTCTTCCAGCAGCAAACATTGCAAATGTACTTGCAAAAGGTACTTTTCCAGAAAGAGCGAATCCTACTGCAGTTCCAATCATATCTGCTTCAGCAATTCCAACATTAAAGAATCGTTCAGGACAAACATTTTGAAACATCATTGATTTTGTTGCATGAGCTAAATCTGCATCTAAAACAACTACTTTTTCATTACTTGCTAGTTCAATTAGTGTTTTTCCATATGCTTCTCTTGTCGCTAAATTCATTGTATTTTACCTCTCAATTCATCAATTGCCAATTTACTTTGTACATCATTTGGGGCTACACCATGCCAATCTGCATTGTTTTCCATGAATGATACGCCTTTTCCTTTTACAGTATTAGCAACAATCATGGTAGGTTTGCCTATAACTTCTCTAGCTTCATCAATAGCCGAAGAAATTTCAGAGAAATTATGTCCATCTATAACGATAACATGCCAGTTAAAAGCTTCAAATTTTTTGTCAATAGGTAAAACATTCATAACCTCTACATTAGAACCATCAATTTGTAGTCCGTTATGATCTACAAAAGCAATCAAATTATCAAGTTTATAATGAGCTGAAGTCATTGCTGCTTCCCAAATTTGACCTTCTTGAATTTCACCGTCACCTAAAATTGCAAAAATATCATGAGATTCTCCATCTAATTTAGCAGATAAAGCCATACCATTAGCAATACTAAGTCCCTGACCTAATGATCCAGTCGATGCATCTATACCTGGTGTTGTTTTCATGTCAGGATGCCCTTGAAGCATTGCACCAGCTTTTCTTAATTTTAAAAGCTCCTCTTTAGGAAAATAGCCTTTGTTAGCTAAAGTAGTATATAGTGCGGGTGCTACATGTCCCTTCGAAAGAACTAAGCGATCTCTATCTTTTTTTCTAGGTTCTTCTGAACTAACATTCATTTTGTCATAGTATAAAACGGTTAAAATATCAATAACAGACAAAGAACCTCCAGGATGTCCTGATTTAGCTGCTGTAATCGATTCAATAATATCAATTCTCGCTTTATTTGCTATAAGTTCCAACTCTTCTAACTTACTTGTTGTTTCCATTTTTTTCCTCCAAATTATTCTAAATTCGAATGTTTCTTAAACATCTCTTCATTGGCTTTATCTGACGTTTCCATTAATCCTAAAATAATTGCATCTCCTAGTAATAAAACACTTTGTTCATACAATGAAGCCATAGGTTGGACTGAAATAAAATCACTTTCATCTACATTTTTGCTTGGAGCTGGAATAACTACCTTTCCATCAGCTAAATTAGCCAGTGTCGAATTTCCATTACCAGTAAATGTTAAAACTTTTCCTCCAAAGCCTTGTGCTTTCTCAGCCATTTGTAAAAATTGCTTTGTTTCTCCTGATCCCGAAGCAATGATTAATAAATCACCCGCTTCAAAGTTAGGGGTTATCGTTTCTCCAACAACATATGCTTCTTTCCCCATATGCATTAGTCTCATACCGAAAGATTTGATAGCAAACCCTGCTCTCCCTAATGCTAAGACGAAAATTTTTTCGGCTTCTGAAATTAGTTCTAATGCATCGTCAAACTCCTCATTTGATACCATTTCTAATGATTCATTGACCTCCTTCAGAATTCTTTGTTCATAAATATTCAATGACATTTCCTCACCTCCACGAAATTTTTTTCTTAATACAATTCGAATTATAAACGCTTCCATATTTTTTGTCAATCCGAACACGAAATTTTTTTCGTGTTAAAAACCCTTTTATTTTACAATATTATTCTTATATGGTAAGTTACACTCTATAAATATAGAGTTAACCACGAAATAATTTTCACGAAAGTTATAAAAGGGGCGAGAAAAGAGGGCGAAAATTTTTTCGCTGTTCTTGTTTATGAATTGAAAAAGTTAATTCTATGGTTATTAAATTATTTATACAGAAAGAAGATGAAAAATATGTCAAAAAAAATGTCAGTTTCCACTGTTGTAAATACAGGCGGACGTGAAGGTATCAGTAAATCAACCAATGGTTTTTTAGAAGTAAAAACGGCAGGTACAAAAAAAGAAGGATTTACTAATCCTGAAGAATTATTCGCAGCTGGATTTGCTGCATGTTTTAATGGTGCTTTAATATTCCCTCTTGAAAGAGACGGTCATGGAGATTTAAATAGATCTATTAGAGCTGAAGTAACTTTATTAGGAGATTTACCAGATCATACTACTTTGCATTTAGAAGTAACTTTAATTGGTAAAATTGATGGCTTAACTGCAGAAGAAACACTAAATTATATGAAAGAAACAGATGATATTTGTCCATACTCAAAGGCAATTAAAAACAATGTAAACGTCACACTGTTAGCCGAATAAAATTCTAAATATATAATTTTAAATATCTCGCTCCCAACATAAAAAAAGTGTTAGCCAAAATCTTAAAGATTTTAAGCTAACACTTTTTTCTTTGATTCATTTGTGATTTTTTTGGCAAATGAACACATTAGATTCGTTTTAATTACGAAGGAGGATAAGACGCTATTACTGCTTGTTGTAAAAATGGAGGGAATTCTATGAACTTTATTAAATACGAAAAAAGACGTATAGCCGAATTTGATAGTTTCTGCAAAAAGACTCTTAGAAATGAAGCGATAGACATTCAACGGCGATTAAAAAAACAACGAGAAAGAGAAATTTCTTTTTCAGATCTTTCCCCCTCATTTTTTAATCAACTATTTGTTTCTGACGAACATAGTATAGACATAGATTTTTATCAAGTATTAGATGAAAAAGTTCCTGTTCAAAACAATAAATTAAGCAAGGCTATTTCAAAACTATCAAATGAGAAAAAAGACATTATTCTATTATCTTATTTTTTAGAGATAACTGATAAAAAAATTGGAGAAATAATGAATTTACCTAGAAGTACAGTTCAATACAAACGTTCTTGCGCTTTAAAAGAATTAAAAGAAAAATTGGAGGGGAAGAATAATGATTAAATCAGCTAAATCCTTAGACTATCTACCAAAAAAATCATTACCTTTTTACATCATTCATCTAGCTTCAAGGGGAAACTTAGAAGCTATAAAATTAATTTTAAAACACTACGAACCTTATATGAATAAGTTGTCACTCAGACATATATATGATGCAAATGGAATAAAAAATCAAACGATTGATCCTTATATTTACAGATGTCTTGAAACTAAATTGATTATAGCTATTTTAAAATTCAATTAGTTTGCACTTCCTCCTTTATTATTCTGTATCTATGAGAATCTATAAACAATTATAGATTCTCATAGGTTTAGAACCTAAATGCCCCTTGAAAACTGAATACCATAATTAGTTACCTTCCATTTATAAGGAGCTATGTATTCAAATACGCCATGACTTCATCATTGAATGAGCGATTCTATTTGAAATACTATTTTCGAATTAGGAACTTGAAAATGCAATGATTTATAAATGAGGATAATGATACACCTACCTTGAACGTCTCACGACATTGGGTAGCCTCTCCGAGTATGAGAGGAGATGAAATTTCTGTGGGTTTGCCTAGACCGACTAATTATGAAGAGTTATGTCAGCCCTTTTTTGTCAATAAGGAGTTGAACCTATGGAAACAAGAACTTATTTAAACAAAAAACAAACTTGTACTTTTTTAGGTATCGATAATAATACCTTAGATAAATGGATCAATCTATATAATTTTCCACATATTAGAATAGATGGAGTCATTCGATTTGATGTAGCTGATATTAAGGAATTCATGGATACCTTCAAATGCCTTTAATTTTTTCATTAAGCGCACTATAATTGAGGTAACGAAATATACTACCTCATTATATTAACAAGGAGATGAGGTACTATGCCTACACTATTAGCCAGTGGTAAATACAAAACAAATCTAAGATACCCAGAAAGATTTAGAGAGTTGACAGGTATTAAATCTGAAAAATTCCAAAAAATATTCGCCACTAAGCAGCTAGCTACTAAAGCCGAAAAGGATATGAAGAAAAAAATTGCACAAGTGATACGAGAGGAGAATGCAAATGTTTTAGAAATAAAAGGAAATATGAAATTTAAAGATTTCTATCAGAAAAAATGGATTGCTCGTTATGAATTAGGACAAACTGGACGAACACGTACACTTCCTAGCGAAATGACAATTCAAAATACGAAAGACCTCTTTAGATTACACATATTACCAATGTTTGGTAATTATACAATGAACTATTTAAATGCAAATACGGAAATAATTTCAGATGGATTGACTGAAAAATCCAGAACCTATGCAAATATTAGAACTTTGAAGAGTTACGTAAACTCGATGTTTGATGTAGCTGAAATATTAGGCTATATCGAATTCAATCGAACAACAAAAGTCATTCAAAGTATTACTTCTCCAAGAAAGATTGCTTTACAAGAAAAGAAAGAACAGGAAGGCAAGCAAGCATTGACTGTTAACGAGTTGATTGAATGGTTGGAAGTTGTACAGAATTGCTTGAACAATCAGTCCTTAAGTTTCAAAGATTATACTTTATTTATGCTGACGTTATATTTAGGAGATCGTAAAAGTGAATCTTATGCATTGCAATGGAGACATATTGACCTTGATAATCATACGATTCGTTTAAAGTTCGCTTTGAATAAAAGAAAAAAGATGAAGAAAACTAAAGGTGGTAAAGATACAATCATTCACATACCAGAAATATTAGTATCATTACTTCAAAAATGGAAAGAGTTGCAAAAGATAGAACTAGAAAAATTCAGAATTGAACAAACTCCTGACCAGCATCTATTTACCTACATGAAACCCTATGGAGATGTTAACAGTCCTTTGCATAGTGATTATTTGAATTACCGAATTAACAAAATAATGAAGTATAATAAACATTTAGCTCATTTGACACCTCACAAATTACGACACACTTATGCTACACTCGCTAAACAAGGTGGTGCAGATTTAAGTAAGATTTCAGAAGCTTTAACACACTCTGAAATAACAACTACTAGGATTTATGTGAATACACCTGACGTTGTAAACTTAGATGTCTATAATGCCTTTGATCGGGTTCTAAAACAAGGAGCAACTCAATAATGTGTTCCATTTTGTGTTCCAATTGCAAAAAAAGACACTTTCCAATAAATTTGGAAAGTGCCAGAAACGTTGATATATAAGGGATATTAACGTTTTGAAAACTGTGAAGCTTTGCGGGCTTTTTTCAAGCCTGGTTTCTTACGTTCTACCATACGTGCATCACGAGTAAGTAATCCAGCGCGTTTAAGAGCTAAACGGAAATCAGGATCTACTTCTAGTAAAGCGCGAGCAATACCATGACGGATCGCGCCAGATTGTCCAGCGTATCCACCACCGTTAACGTTTACGAATACATCGTAAGCGCCTTTTGTTTCAGTAACGCCGAATGGTTGGTTGATAACTTCACGCAAGTCAGCGTGTGGAATATATTCAGTAACATCTTTTTTGTTTACAGTAATTTTACCAGTTCCTGGTACTAGACGTACGCGAGCAACTGCATTTTTACGACGGCCTGTGCCGATATATTGAGCTTGTGCCAATGAAATTCCCTCCTATTAGATTAAGTTAGTAATGTCTAAAACTTCTGGTTGTTGAGCTGCATGTGGGTGTGTGCCTTCAGCGTATACATGCAATTTCATCCCTTGAGCGCGACCTAAAGTGTTTTTAGGAAGCATGCCTTTTACAGAAGTTTCGATCAAACGACGAGAATTTTTAGCACGTAATTCACCAGCAGTGACTGATTTCAGTCCTCCTGGATACATTGAGTGACGGTAGTATACTTTATCAGTCGCTTTTTTACCTGTTAATTTAATTTTATCTGCATTGATTACAATTACAAAATCACCTGTATCCACATGAGGTGTGAATGTTGGTTTATTTTTTCCACGTAGTACAGAAGCTACGACAGTTGAAAGACGTCCTAAAGGAACATCAGTCGCATCGACTACATACCATTTACGTTCTACTTCGCCAGCTTTGGCCATATATGTTGTACGCAAGATTTTTTCCTCCAATTTCAATTTCGAATGTTTGACATACACTTGAGTTTCCGGGGCTCTTGTGGGGCAAACAATACCATTTAATATAATACCTAGAATAACGCATAAAGTCAACGTTTTTCTTTCAATAAAATGAAAAAGAAGTGGAACTTTCAAAAAGTCCACTTCTTTTTAGGCTTCTGATCTTATTTTACTTTTTCATGTGCTGGATCGATATTTGGTGCAAAACCTAATTTTGCTTGGATCATCCAGATTTTTTTCTCAACATCTGTGTTGAAACCAGTGAAGATGTCTTCTGTGCTTGCATCGTCTTCATCACTAGCGATCTCGATACCTTCTTTGTAAAGATCTGATAGATAACGATAGCCTTCAACTAATTTTTCCATACGTTCTGGGATCGTACGATCATAAGTACCGACCTCATCCTTGATTCCTGTATGGTCAGCAAATTCTTGTAAAGTTGAATAAGGAGCACCATCCAAAGTAATCAAGCGTTCTGAAATAACGTCTAATTGATCGTTGATTTCATCCATGAATTCGTCCATTAGTGGATGTAAAGTCAAGAACTCAGGTCCACGCATGTACCAATGAGTTTGGTGGATAACCACTGAAAATTGGCTTAGATCTGCTACCAATTGATTTAGAATTTCTTTTGTTTTTTCGTATCTCATTCCTAATTCCTCCTTAAATTTTCTATACATTTAGCATAGTACGAATGACAGAAAATGTACATCAAAAACCATTACATGAGAAAGTTTCTCATGAATTATTCGCTCTCTTCTGCTTCTTCACTGACACTGCTCATCGCCTCTGTCAGCTCTTCCACAAACTGTTCCTGGTCATTAAAACCGGTAAAGAAAGCTAAATAGATCGCGCTTAATTCTTCGCTTTGACCATTGACTAGCTGCCATTGCCCTTTTTCTTTTCTCATTTGCAATGACACATCCACCGGCTGCTCCTTGATCGAGGCATTGGGTAGCTCTTCTTTTAAGATCCCCACGGTTTCCTCTACTAATTTTGTCTGATCTTTTGCTAAGGCATTGTCGTCATGGATCCGTTCCACCAGCTTCTGACTCATTGTCAGCAGTAGCTCTTTGATCGAGATGCCGTTGATCTCATAAATGATATTCGCAAGGTCTTCATTTTCAGTGACCTGCTTGACCCGATAAGTCGTCTTTTCCTGCACCTGTGCTGCTAGCTGCTGATAAATCTCATCTGCCTGCTCTTGAGCCACCACGTCATCGACACCAATCAAGCCATCGATAAAGTGCTCCTGAAAAACCTCTTGTTGCTCTTCAAATATCGTGCCTAATGCTTCTCCATTTTGAAAATTTTCATTGAACGCCTTGGTCTCCTCTTGATAAATGAAGCGATCGATAAATAACGGTGCCGCTTCTTCAGCTGGGATCCCTCGGTCACAACCAGCTAGTAAAAAACCGATTACCAGTAAAATGGAGAAAAGTCCTTTTCTCTTCACACATGTTCCTCCTCTTAATCTTCATACTTTCATTATTCAAAAAATCTGATTCATTGTCTAGTTTTCGGCTTTTTTGCGTAGTTTTTTATGAAGAGGTGATGAAAAATGTTTTATTTTTTGATAGGTAGCTGTCTAGGCTCCTTTTTTTGTGTTGTTGCTCAAAGAGTTCCACTCAAGCAGTCTTTTCTGTTTTCAAGATCCCGATGTGACCACTGCCAGCAAAGCTTGCGTAGTTGGGAGCTGATCCCGATCGTTTCCAGTCTGCTGTTGCGGTTTCGTTGTCAGCGTTGCGGACAGTCGTTCTCCCGGGTCATTTGGCTGGCAGAACTCGTCTACGGCGGGATTTTTTACTACTGCTGGCTGCAGTCCGCATTCTCCGATCAGCTCATTGCTTGGATTTGGTTGACGACTGTTTTTCTACTGTCCTTGACCGATCTTTTTTATTTAACTGTCGAACCCAAGTTTCTTTATCCTGGTCATGCGCTCCTTTGGGGAATCTGTCTGTATCTCCAGCTACCTTTTTACTGGGAAACACTCGGGATCACACTGATGCTAGCTGTTTTCTTCTGGCTTTATTTACACTATTCCATGGGATTGGGTGATCTCTTGTTGCTGATTTGCTGGGCACCATGGTTATCTCCACAGGAATTTTCTCAATTGCTGTTGACTGCCAGTCTGCTGGCACTGATGGCTTTTGCTTTGCATTGGTTCATTCAAAGGGAACGGATCAAGCAGCTGCCTTTTGTTCCGTTTTTGAGTGTCGCGTTATTTCTGGTTTATTTTTTATAGCACAAAAAAAAGCTGACGAAATTCGTTTCGTCAGCTTTTGGTTTGAATGATTCAATTCTTACATACGTACCGCAAAGTCTGGTGTGTAGCTTGAGATTGAAGTGATCTTCACTACGTCACCTGTACGAGGTGCGTGAACGAATTGTCCGCCACCGATAGCCAAGGCTACGTGACGAGTGCTTCCGCGAGATCCCCAGAATAGTAGGTCTCCAGCTTTAGCTTCACTTACAGAAATGATTGTTCCAGCACTTTCTTGTGGTACTGTCCAGCTACCGATCTCGCGACCTGTTGCTTGACGGTAAACATATTGTGTAAATCCTGAACAGTCAAATCCACCTGGTGATCTTCCACCCCATACGTAAGGAGTGCCTAGATATTTCATCGCTTCATCTACCACTGAACCATTTGAAGGAGATGGCGCTGGTGCTGGTGGAGCTGGCGTTGAAGGTTGTGAAGATGAACTGCTGTTACTTGAGCTAGAGTTACTTGAGTTAGAGCTACTTGAACTAGAACTATTAGAAGAACTAGAGCTACTTGATTGACTAGATGATGAAGAGCTACTGTTGCTGCTTGTTGATGCAGCTGTATTATTTGAAGAAACAGCGCTAGTTGTCGATGCAGCTGGTTGTGCTGCGGCTTGTTCTTCTTCAGCGATACGAGCAGCTTCTTCCTCTGCTTGAGCACGCGCTTCTGCTGCTAGACGTTCTTCTTCAGCGATACGAGCGGCTTCGGCTTCTGCCTCTGCTTTACGAGTTTCTAAATCGGCTTTTTCACTTTCTTTAGAAGATTGTTGAATCGCTAAATCAGCTTTCAGCAAGTCTAGATTTGCTTGACTGCTTTGAAGCTCGCCTTTTTTGCTTTCCAATTCGACTTGATTCGCTTCGATTTCTTTTGCTTTTGCTTCTGTCTCAGCTTTTTTATCTTCAACAGCTTGTTTGTCTTCTTTTTGTTGTGTTACTAGATCATTATTAGCATTAACGATCGTTGTCACAGCTTGTACACGACCAATCGCGTCTGTCAATGACTCAGCATTCAAGACTGCTTCAACCACGTTGGCATCGCCACCGTTCACTTGAACGTCACGTGCTTGGTTACGAATCGCTTCTTCACGTTTTTCGATACGTACTTCAAGATCTGCAATTTCTTCTTTTAATTTCTCAGTTTCTTCTGCAAGTTCTTCTTGTTTCACCATCAATTCTTGTGCTTTGGCATTAATAGAAGAAATTTCGCCTTCTAATGCATTGATTTGTGATTGAAGACTTGCCTGTTGGTTTTGTAAGTCTGAGATCTCTTTATTTTTTTGTTCGATCTGTTGATCGAAATCATCTGCGAACGCTACACTAGGAGCTAGGACTGCAGTAAGTGTTAATGAACATGTTAGTAATGCTGTAAGTACACGTCTTTTCACTATGAATTCCTCCATCTGCTTGTTTTATTGAATAAATGTTAACAATTAATTAAGAACTTTATTTTTTCTTAAACTCATTTCAGCAACAAACAGATTGTAACATAGGCATATGACATTCCCATAAAGGAATTGTTACAAAATTATTTCATTTGCAGAAAACTATTTTCAAAGCATGTAAGCATTGATATACCAGCGTTTTACATAAAAAAAAGAAACTATTTTTTTTCAAATAGTCTCTTCATTGGGTAGTATAGAACAAAAAAGAAGATAATATTGATCAAAAGAGTTGGGCCTAGAAAACGAGTCACAAAAAAGATCCCATTGATCGCGGTTAGGTTAAACAACACCTGAATTCCTGCCGTGATCAGCTCCAAGCTTGTGATCAAAATAATCATTCCGAAAAAGCGGGTCAAGATATTTTGATAGATCGCCTCATGCATAATATACATCAGCCAAATCACCAAAGGCAGTGCGACAGCATAAATGCCCAGTACACCAATATAATACAAATCAAAGATACTGCCAATCAACAACGCCGACAAGATCATGTAGCGTTTGGAAAGGAGATTTCCGCTAAAGAGCATCAGTAACAGCAGCAAGTGCACACCCCAAACGTAGGTATCGTGACTCCAGCTGATAAAGGTGCTCGTCAGATGCGCATCTATCAACATCACGAAAAAGAACAGAGGCGCCATAAAGTAGTTCATCGTCTCTTTTTTCATGCTTATTCTCCCACCGCTCGTTCAATGATCGTGACAACGGACAAATCGTGCGTTTGGGCATACGGCTGCACATAGACCTTGGTATCCAGACCGAACTTGTCGACTTCTGCTTCAACAACCGTTCCTACCAGCAGATCGGCGGGCGAATTGCCACCTAATCCCGATGTTTGTACGACATCATCTTTGGCAACGGCTGCTTCACCGGTCAACTGTTCGACCACAAATCTGTTGTTCTCGGCATCATAGCCTTTAAGCACACCAAATGTCTCGCCGTCTTTGGTACTGATACGGACAGGATAATGGTTGCTAGTCTGATTCTCTGAAGTCAATAGCTCGATTTTAGATGAAAAGGCATTGACCTCGATCACACGTCCAATCAGCCCTTTTTTCGCCATGACGGCCATATTGATTTCAATCCCTTCATTGGCTCCTTTATCCACGACCAATAAATCTTGCCATGTATCAGGAGAGCGGGTGATGACATTGGCTGTCGTTTTTTCAAAGCTAGTCAAGGTTTCATTCAATTCGAGTTCTTCTTTAAGAACTGCGATTTCTCGTTGATAATTTTGATTTTCCTGCGCTAAGCTATCGTACGCATCGATTTTTTCTTTCAAGCGTTCGTTCTCTTCATAAGTCACAAATAAATTTTGAATCGACTGTACGCCATTTTCAAACCAACGGACAGGAGCGAACATGATTCTATCTACGATCGAAACAGTGTCATTGACTGCTATAGAAGCAAAAGAATTTTTCTCGGAAGAAGCTCTTTTGGCAACGGTCACACTCAGGACAGTCACTGCAATGATCACTAATATTAACGTAATAATGATATTTTTATTGGGATTAAATTTTTTCACTGAGGCACCTCTAAAGTTTCAAACTGATAGCCTAAATTGTACCACTAAATGCGTCTAAACAAAAGACAAGTCCCCACTCTTAATGCTTTTTTTGAAATTTCATTGTTCTCATTTACAGACCCTTTTACGTAACAGCGCTTTACTGTGAGAAAGTCTTGCTAAAGGTTTCCGCTCATGGAACAACTGTGAGCCTACTCACGGCTTTTAAATCTCAAAAGGCCAGTGACCAATACCCTTGGCAACTGACCCTCATTCAGTAGATTTCGCTACAGCAGTCTGCTTAAAAATCCTCTTAGCTGTCTTTACTTTGAATCACTGCAACCTGTCCCGAAAGAAAAGAAACCTCTGCTTCCTGTGTGACAAATTCGTTGCTGGCATAGGAGATCGGATGATGGATAGTCTGCTTATCCAAGGTGTACTTACTCTTCGTCAAGGTCAATTCCTCGACAGGGGTCAGACAGCAATAGGCCAAATACTTCATCCCAGCTTCTTGTTTGATTTGATGTGTACCTGGCAGCAAAAATTGAATCGTATTTTGCTGATCCTTCAAAAAGATTCGTTGACTGTGGTCTCGAAACCTTGGTTCCAGAACCATCCACAGATTGGCTAAAAAGTGATCGATCCGACCACCTGTCACACCGATCATCGTCACGACTGCTTCCGGATAGTTTTCAAGTACATACGCCAATCCCAGCTGTGTATCGGTATCGTCTTTCTCAGCCGGTGCTGTCTCGACCTTATTGGCTTTGGCAAAAACCGTCTCTTTCTCTGTCGGATTCAGCGAGTCAAAATCACCGATCGCCAGATCCAAAGGCAGTTTTTGCTGGAGCAAAAACAAACCGCCGCGATCGATCCCTACATACAAATCAAAGCTTGTCTTTAGTTGCGGCCAGGTCTCCATGGGGGCTCCGCCAACGATCAGTACCTTCATATTATTGGATCGCTTCCTTTAATAGTTGAATATTTTTTTCAGGTTGTTCTGCATCGTAAATGTAGCTACCTGCCACAAAGACATTCGCTCCGGCTTCTTTACAACGCTGAGCTGTTTCCGGGAAGATTCCGCCATCGACTTGAATGTCATAGTGGTAGCCATGTTTTTCTTTCAATGCAGCTAGTTCCCGTAGCTTGTCCAGAGAATCTTCAATAAATGACTGGCCACCATAGCCTGGATTGACGGTCATCACTAAGACTTGGTCGACCATCGACAAGACATGCTTGACGGCATCCACTGGTGTACCAGGATTCAAAACGACTTCGGCTTTGACGTTTTCTGCCTTGATCATTTGGATCGCGCGGTGGATATGCGGGGTAGCTTCTACATGGACCCCGATGATATCTGAACCTGCGGCCGCAAAATCATGGATATACTGCTCTGGGTCAACGATCATTAGATGCACGTCTAGTGGCAGTTTTGTGATCGGACGCAATGCTTTGACGACATTAGGACCAAAGGTGATATTAGGGACGAACTGACCATCCATCACGTCGATATGGATATAGTCGGCGCCATGTTTTTCTACAAACTCAACATCTCTTTGCAGATTCGCAAAATCTGCGCTTAAAATTGACGGTGCGATTTTCATAAATAAACTTCCTCCTACTTTTTCTTTCGATAAACGGGTCTTCTGTTTTCAATTTCTTCTAAAAATTGGACATAGTTCTCATAACGAGTCGCAGCGATTTCTCCGGCTTTGACTTGTTTTTTCACCTCGCACTGAGGTTCGTTGACATGCATACACTCTCTGAAACGGCATTCACTGGAAGCCGCCACGAATTCAGGAAATTGCTTTGGCAGTTCTCTGGCTTCGATATCCAAGAAATCGATTGAGCTAAATCCCGGCGTATCCGCTACCAATCCTTCTGCTATAGGAATCAACTCGACGTGTCGTGTTGTGTGCTTTCCTCTTCCAAGTGACTCAGAGATCTCAGCAGTCTCCAGCTCTAGACCTGGGACGATACGATTCAATAGGGTCGACTTGCCGGCACCTGATTGTCCCATAAAAACCGTCAGTCGCTCTGGAAACAGACGCTCCAGCTCGCGAACAGCCTTCTCGTCTTCCGTTGCTGCAATCACAGTATAGCCAATTTTTTGGTATTTTTCTACGATTTCCTGTAGGGTTTCTGTCTCGTCTGTCAGATCGGTCTTACTTAGGTAAATGATCGGTTCGATCTCCTTGTATTCCAGTGTCACTAAAAAACGATCCAGTAAATTGTACGAAAAATTAGGTTCTACTAGGCTTGCCACGATGACTCCCTGATCCACGTTGGCTACTGATGGACGAACGAGTTCGTTGTGTCGCGGTAAAATCTCTAGCAAGTAGCCATCGGTCAAACTGGTGCTTTCAAAAACTACCTCATCGCCAACTAGCGGTGTGATTTTACGGTTACGAAAATTGCCGCGTGCCCTCGTTTGATAAAGCACTTCCTCAGATTGCACATAATAAAAACCACTCAATGCTTTCCTGATCTGTCCTTTCAAAAATCCGCCTCCTTGTTTTTTTCTATTGTATCATAAGTTATTCATATTTATTGCTATATAAAAAGATTCTACTAATATTTCTCCAATGAAGTTTTTACCAATAAATCTGTTAGCCTTTTTTAGATTAGTCTTTAATCTTCCACAATGTTTCCATCAGAATTTGCTAAAGTATGTGGGATGCATAAGAAAATTCTAACTCTGGAAATGTGCTATCCTTCATTATGACAGTCTCTGTTAAGAAATTTTGACCATCACTATAGTGAAAAATAACGATTGAATTTTCCACAAAATTAGAACAAAGATTAAATTTAAGTTTCGAGAACAATAAAAATGTTCACGTTATTTTATTTATTGTTCTATTGAAACACGATTAAAAAAATTGATGCTACTTTTTCAATGCTTATTCCTTCCCCAGATTAAAATAGACCCTAGATAATAGACACTGATAAGAAACTGTCAGTAAGCCTATTATTTAGGGTCTTTTTCAATTGAAATTACGAAGTTACAGTGAACATTCCTTGTCTGGATAGTTAAGGCTAAAAAATAAAGATTACTTACTACTTTATCCTTCTTCGTTAGTTGCAAAATATATACTCATTTTGATAGAAACTGATAACTATTGTGCCAATCATATTGAGACATGTATAGAAAATAATTCAATTTTAAATTATTACCATTATACTTAAATAACAATTATTTAGTATCAATGTAATGTTCTAAATCGAAAATAGCCTTTTTGATAGTTTCTGGATTTACTTCAATCGGTATCAAATGTACTTTTTCTTTACTGTTGATAAAAACAGCAATTTTTTCGGTGTCTTCTTCTGACAACGGAGATAACTTCATGTCTGCTAAAGATCGTGGCAGATCCAGTTCTTTATAGAAAGGCAACAGCCCATCGATCAAGGCCCATCTTTTTTCTAAAGCCATCTGGTAAAGAATGCCATAAGCCACCTTTTCACCATGCAGATACGCATGACTACCTGGCAAATATTTCCCGATGGCATCATGCATGGCGTGAGCCGCTGCATTGCGGGCATAATTGTCACCCAGACCACCAACCGCAAAAACGATCTCCGATAAATTGACAAAGGCATCTGAGACAATGCCCTGCTTCATGTCATCGATCGCCTGTCGACTATCCTTTAGAATGGCTTCTTTAGTCAGGACAGATGTGAACTTAGCAAGCTGTAAAAATGGATAATCCAACAATTTTGGAACAAATTCATCGATGGCGCCTTTAGAATACTTGTAGAACTGTGGACCAGTTTTTACTTTTAAATCATCTAGCATATTCCATGTCACTCCTTTGAAAGTAATCGACCGTTTACTGCAATAAAAACTGTTCCTTGTACGATTTGACTACCGTTTTAATTTTGAGAAAAAGTCTCGTTACTATAATGAAAACTTGCTTGACCTTGTCAGCTTTTTTTCATTACAAATTCAAAATAGCATAAAAAATTATTTTTTGTCCACGTATGGTAGACTGTTTTCATAAAGAACATCAAAGGATTTGAAGACATGAAAGACAGTATGTATTTAATGCATAAAATCTCTTACGAATACCTTTCTACAATGATACGAGAAAACAATGAGAGATTACTTTATTCAAAATTCTATCCAACTGGTTTAAAAAAACATTGCGCATCTTTCCGAAGAAGTGGTAAAGCTGCCGATGAAAGACTCGCCTCCCTGATCCAAATCAGAGACGAAAAAAAGAAACTGTAGTTAGCTGCAGTTTCTTTTTTATTCTAAATTTTCCAGCCAACGAATCAGTAGCTGACTGATCTGTGTCTGTTGCTCTTCATTTGTAATCGTCGCCGACTGATCGCCTTTTTGTTCGCCATAGCTACCAAACCCCGCATGATTACCACCTGCAATGACCTCATAGACCGTTTGATCGGGTAGAAATCGTTGCGCTTCCTGATACGCCTCCTGATTCAAGACACCATCTCGATCACCAGTAATTGACAATACCGAACCAGAAAAGTTTTCCAAAGAACCTTTTTCATCCGGATAGCTGGCTAAAAAGAAGACCCCTTTGATCGCATGATCCAAATGACTGCTGACAAAACGACTCGACATGACGCCCCCTAAGGAATGTCCTCCCATAACTACTGCGGTCAACTGATGTTCAGCAATGATTGCTTCCGCTGCATTTTGCTGGAGTACGGGCAAATTTAGCGGTGTGGCTACTAGATAGACAGGATAGCCGGCTTTGGCGACCTCCTGTGCCCAAAGACTGTAGCTTTCCTTTTCAACCAGTGCTCCCTGATAGAAAATAATCGCGGGCTTGCCTTGCTCTCCTTCAAAGAACAAGATCTGATCTTCACTTTTACCGGTTTTAGCTACAGCTAAAGCCGCTTCACTTGGTGCATAGGTATTCATTTTAAGGTAAACTGTCCCTGCAAGTACAAAAAGAATGCCTACGAGCAGAATGACCAGCAGACTTTTTTTGATCCACGTTCTTTTCACCGATTCGCCTCCCTTATATTGATAGTTTATCACTTTGTCTCCCTGAAGAAGCATTTTAAATAAAAAAAAGACCTGTGAATAATCACAAGTCTTACATCTTTCAATCGGGAAGACAGGATTCGAACCTGCGACCCCTTGGTCCCAAACCAAGTGCTCTACCAAGCTGAGCTACTTCCCGCTCATAAATATTTTATTTAAGGTAATAAAAAAAACTACGCGCCCAAGAGGAGTCGAACCCCTAACCTTTTGATCCGTAGTCAAACACTCTATCCAATTGAGCTATGGGCGCATATCTATATAATGCCGAGGACCGGAATCGAACCGGTACGGTGATC
>NZ_JBSMVT010000029.1:0-36258 GCF_053760925.1 Enterococcus olivae | reverse complement strand
CTGATAACAGTTAACCTGGCAACTAATAAGTATTGGAGATGGTGCGAAGTAAGATTGATAAAAAATGGATAAAGGATTAGATTTAATACAATGTCTTATCACGATTCTAATGATTTGATGAGAGTGTCAAAACAATGATGAAATCATTTAGTTCTTATAAATTAGACAAGAGAAAATAAATATTCCATATCTACTTTATTGGATCCATAACATGACTAAATTCTGAATACTTTTTAAAGATTATCATTTGGTAAAACTGAATATAAGTTAATTATATAGACTGAAAATTTGAATTTCTTCAATATATTTTAAGTTGTTTTTACATTTAAAATCAAAAAGCTTGTTATTATGTGCAACACAATTTCTTATATCAATCAAATTAAATAGAATGCTCTCAACTTCTTTAGGTTCAATGATAATTTTTTTATTTAAATTACTTTCTAAATAATAAGATAAATCTTTGGCAATCGTATTTTTTAATTTATTGTCAAAATGTGTATAAATACGGACAATCTGTCCAAAAGTTAAATGACTAATTAAAACCCATAAAGGAATATCCTGATGATTTTGATAATAGTGCTTAATAGCATTGGCTTTTCTATCTCTAATTTGAGAAGTGATCACTTTGGATAAAACAGAAATTGAATTGGTGAGTTGAAGAATATTACTATCATCATAGCTACTAGTCTTTAAATAAGCAAAAGGAATATCACGGTAGTATTCAGAAAATCTGTGTGAAACAATTGATTTAAAATGTTTTTCACACTCAATTAAAAATTTGAATAAAGTAGAATTTAGTTCAGTATCAAAAATATGAACGAGTCTAATTTCTTCGAAAGTAGCATGTTCAATGTAACGATTCTCTTCTTCTTGAAAAAATTTGCTATAAACATTAATTACTTTGTAATAGCTATGTTCTAGTAAATATCGTTTTGTTTTTTCTTTATTACAAATAGTTAATCCTCGTTCTTCAAGTAAATCCATTTGTTCGTCCAATGTTTTAAATGGTTTCATTTCGATAATTCCTTTCTCAGATAAACAAAGACACCTCTCATTCATAATAGAATAAGAGGTGTCTTGCGCGAATAGGTCCTCCATTACAGGTCAGATACCTATTGCTAATCTGTTCTCTTATTATAGCTATAGATGATAATAAAATCAATCGTTAAATCTAAATTTAATTTTCCAGCAAGCAATAGTTGAGAAATGATACCTAGTGCATCATATCCTTCTATCCATTTTTTGGAGTCATGACAAAGCTGTTTAAATCGTGTTTTTGACAGATTCAAAAAAGTATATTATCTCGCTTATCTAAGACACGACTTTGCCCACGATTCGGATGTCATTCTCTTCATTTGCGTAGATATCTTTATATTTTGGATTTAAGGATACTAATCTCAATCGACTCTCTTCGATATAAATTTTTTTAATAAAAGCTTCATCATCGATTTGAACCACCATAATAGCTCCGTTGATAGGATACACCATCTTCTCAACGAAAATTATTTCTCCATCTTCAAACATGGGTTTCATGGATTCACCCTCGACTTTGAATGCTAAGTCAAAATATTTTGGTAATTTTCCTTTGTAAGAAACTTGATCAATATGGTCTGGATCTAAATCTAATGTCCCTTTTCCAGCTGACACTTTAGATTGTAAGGAAAGTACCTGTGATTCCTCAGCTAAATCGTTTCTCAAATTAGTTATTTTTTGTTTTTGTTGCTCTTCTAATTGAAGTTCTGCGTAGCTATAAACCTTTTTCTTTCGTAAATTTTCTAATCTATTGTAAATAGTAGCAAGATCGTTTTCTTCTCTATAGGTTGTATCGATATCACTTTTTAAAATGCCCAAAAAATCAGCCATTTTTTGGATTACTCTTTGAGAAGGATTCGACCGCAAATTCATATAATCACTCATAGTAGAAGGAGAAATTCCGATTGAGTTAGCCAATTCTTTTTGTGTAAGACTATTTTCTTTAAGATACGCTTTGATATTGCTAGCAATGATTTTGTTTCGGTCGCTATGTTTCATTTTTACTCCTCCTTTTCTTTCATAGTACATCAAAAGAAATAAATGGTAAATAAAAAATACGAAATTTTCGTATTTTTTATTGTAACTGTTGATCATAAATTCTAACTAGAACTACCAGCCAATTGATCAAAAACACAGACGCACTCTTTGAAGGACTTGTTCCACACATAACATTAGTCAAAGAAGGAGATTCGATTTATAATAAAAAAAGGATATTAAAATCGTATCAAGAAGATTTATCAGCTAGGGGGAAAGAAGGAATGGTGCTTCTAAAAATAGACCACATATCTTATGTATCAGAAAAGAAATTTATACTAAAGGATGTCTTTCTAGAGGTTGAAAAAGGGGAGTGTCTAACTATCAGTGGTCCTTCCGGTAGTGGCAAGAGCACGCTGTTAAAAATGATTGCCTCTTTAGTCACGCCTTCCAGTGGAGAAATCTATCTTAATGACAAGGCACAGTCGGAATTTCAACCTCATAAGTATCGTCAAAAAGTTTCTTACTGTTTTCAACAACCTGTTTTATTTGGTGAAACGGTTCGAGACAATCTTCTGTTTCCATTTACGATTCGCAAAGAGGTGTTTGACGAAAAAAAAGCAGTAGGACTGTTAGAAAAAGTGATGCTTTCTGCTTCTTTTCTGGATCAGAAAATCACCTCTCTATCTGGAGGAGAAAAACAAAGAGTGGCATTGATTCGTCATTTGCTTTTCTTACCTGAAGTTTTATTATTGGATGAAGTCACCGCTGGATTGGATGATGAAAACAAAGAGATCATTCACCAGCTGATCGATCATTTGAAAGATCAGGGCGTGACGATTCTTCAGATCACCCATGATTCAACGGAATTAGCGAAAGCTGAAAAAGTAGTCAGGATGGATGGAGGGAAACTGTATGAGTAGTCAGTTGAGTGTGAACAATACTTCGTTGATCTTTTCCTTTTTATTGGTTGTACTTGCTATTTGTATTAGTAGTAAAGAGCGTCTGGGTTTAACGAAAGATATTTTTTTTAGTACGATTCGAGCAATCATTCAATTAAGTATCATTGCCTATGTTTTGAAATATGTGATACAAGTAGACAATGTTTTGTTGACGGTTGCGATGAGTTTTTTTATTATTCTAAATGCTTCATGGAATGCGCATAAACGTAACCCTAGTCGACAAAAAGTGTTTTGGCACTCCTTATTAGCGATTGGAACAAGCACCTATGTCACTTTGGGGGTATTGATCGTTTCTGGTTCCTTGCAATTCATTCCAACCCAAGTTATTACGATCACCGGAATGATTGCTAGTAATTCGATGATCGCGATTGGTTTGTGCTATCGAAATTTGAATGCGCAATTCAGAGATCAACGACAGCAACTTTTGGAAAAACTGGCTCTTGGGGCAGAGGTGAAACTGGCAGCAAAAAGCATTTTACAGGAGAGTATTCGAGTGGCGATGCAGCCGACGATCGATTCTGCCAAAACCGTGGGATTGGTCAGTTTACCAGGGATGATGTCGGGCTTGATTTTTGCAGGAGTTGATCCAGTTCATGCAATCAAGTATCAGATCATGGTGACCTTTATGCTTCTATCCACAACAAGTTTAGGTTCGATCATTGCTGGCTACAGCAGTTACAAAAGCTATTTTAACGAACGACAACAGTTGATTGATCCATTGGATGAGACGGCAAAATAGAGTGATAGAAAAAATCCTCAAAAATATCGAACTGAATCAGATTGAGTCAAGTGTTGAAAAAGTTTTTTAGTGGCAGTCAGAAATTTCAGAATAACGAAAGGAGCAATACAATGGGACTATTAGTAGACGGTCAATGGCATGATCAGTGGTACGATACCAAGAGCAGCGGGGGACGATTCATTCGTCAGGAATCACAGTTTCGCAATTGGATTACGCCTGACGGCAAAGCGGGGCCAAGTGGCGAGGGCGGTTTTAAGGCGGAGCCGAATCGTTATCATTTGTATGTTTCTCTAGCTTGTCCTTGGGCCAATCGAACGCTGATCATGAGGAAGTTAAAAGGTTTGGAAGGAATGATCTCTATTTCGGTTGTCCATCCATTGATGGTAGAAAATGGATGGACGTTTGAAAAACAGGCTGGAGTGATCCCTGACCCGGTCATCCATGCGAAGTATCTGTACGAAATCTATACGCATGTTGAGCCAACATACAGCGGACGAGTGACTGTACCGATTTTATACGATCTAAAACAGGATAAAATCGTCAGCAATGAGTCTTCTGAGATCATGCGGATGTTGAATGCTGCTTTTGATGAAATTGGAGCCAGAGAAGGCGATTATTATCCAGAAGCATTGCGAGAAAAGATCGATGCGATGAATGACAAAATTTATCCAAAGATCAATAATGGCGTCTACAAAGCTGGTTTTTCCACCAAGCAAACAGTCTACGAAGAAGAGGTCAATCAGTTGTTTGCGGCTTTGGATGAACTGGAAGAGCACTTGGAGCATCATCGATATCTAGTTGGTGAAACGGCGACAGAAGCAGACTGGCGTTTGTTCACGACCCTGATCCGTTTTGACAGTGTCTATTACGGTCATTTTAAATGTAGTATTCGTCGTTTGACGGAATACAAAAACCTTTGGCGTTATACACGAGAATTGTATAATTGGCCAGGAATCAAAGAAACCGTCAATTTCGAACATATCAAAGACCATTATTACCGTAGCCATAAAACGATCAATCCTACTGGAATCGTGCCTGAGGGACCCGTATTGGACTTTAGTTTACCTGATTAGAAAAAAATGCTCACAGCAACGGTCCCGAATGTTTGGATACTCATTCGGGATCGTGTGACATATGAAGGAGGAACAAAATGACGAAACAAAACCTGCAAAACTATTTGCGTGATAAAACAAAATCAGGCGTTTTGGATCCACGAGCTTTTGAAGAGATCGGTGGTAATCAAACGGAAAGCAAATCGGTCAGAACGCCGACCTTGACCGAGCTCAGAGATGGCATGGGTTGGCCAGCGAAAGACATCACCAATCATGAGCTGCTCATGGAAGACCGCATTATCAAAGGACATATCTCTACTAGAACCTACCGTCAAAAAAGACTGGCGAATCGCTCTTTGCCTGTTTTGTTCTTTATCCATGGTGGGGGTTTCTTTGGCGGCTCCATTCAAAATGTTGAACAGATTTGTCGAACCTTTGCCGATCGGGCAGAGCTGGCAGTTGTTTCGATCGGTTATCGCTTAACGCCCGATCATCCGTATCCTGCAGGCTTACTGGATTGCTACAACACGGTCGAATATTTTGCAAGCAATGCTGTACTTGAAAAAGTTGATCCCCAGAGCTTTTTCATTTCTGGAGATTCAGCAGGGGGCAATCTTTCGATCACTGTTTCATTACTGGACCATGTGTATCTGCAGACCAATTATCTGTCTAAGATCGTTGCCTATTATCCAGTGGTTGAACTTCTTTCAGCAGGAGAAGGCCCCCATTGGGATGTCACTGAGGTTCCTGTAAAAGATGCGAAAGAACGCGCACTGGTCCATCAATACATCAAGGATTTCGGCAAGCAAGAAGAGCATGCACCGATCAATGACTGGTATGCGGGCAAGGCGAATAAAATGAATCCACTGATTTCGCCTTTGTTTGCAACAGATGAGATGCTGAGACAGCTGCCACCAATCAAGATCATTATGGGAGAATTCGATCCCTTAAAATTACAGACGGATGTCTTTGTTGAACGGCTGGCAGAGTTAGCGATTCCTTATGAATATGTGATTTACAATGGAATGGTCCACGCCTTCATGGACAAGATCGGTGATTACAAACAAGCAGAAGCAGGTGTACTGGACGCGATAGATTTTCTCCTGTGAACAGAAAAACGACAGAAATCTACTGACTTCTGTCGTTTTTTATTACACAGCTGTAATTTTTGCTTGCGCAACAGCTAAACGGGCAGCGGGGATTCGGTAAGGAGAGCAAGACACGTAATCGATCCCGATTTTTTGCAGGAAGGGAATCGAGTCTGGATCGCCACCGACTTCTCCGCAGATTCCGATCATCATCTGTTCTTTGGTTTGCCGCGCTTTGGTTACGGCTGTCCTGATCAACTCACCGACACCTTCCTGATCGAGTGTTTGGAAGGGATCCTTGGTCATGATCGCTTTTTCTTTGTAGGTGTTGATGAATTTTCCGATATCATCACGAGAAAAGCCATAGGTCATTTGAGTCAAGTCGTTGGTACCGAAACTAAAGAAATCTGCATTTTCAGCCAGTTGATCAGCGATCAGGCAGGCACGAGGCAATTCGATCATCGTACCGATCTCATAAGGGAAAGGGCTGATTTCGTGTTTTTTGAAGGTTTCCTCAATGGTTGCGATCAAAAATTCTTTGACATAAGCGAGTTCTTCTTTTTCGGCGATCAAAGGAACCATGATCTCTGGGACAACGGTTTGTCCTTCTTTGGTCAGCTGGATTGCACTGTTGAAGATGGCTTCGACCTGCATTTGATAGATCTGCGGTTCAGTGATTCCCAAGCGACAGCCGCGATGACCTAACATTGGATTAGTCTCCTGCAAACGTTCGATCCGGTGTTCAACAGCAGAAGGTGCTTTGCCTAATTTTTCTGCTAACTGTTTGATCTCGTTAACATCATGAGGTAAAAACTCATGCATTGGTGGATCAAGCAAACGAATGACCATCGGCTTGTCTTGGACTGTTTGGAACATTTGGTAAAAATCCTCCTGCTGGAAAGCGAGTAATTTTTGCAAGGCTGATTTTATTTCCTGTTCATTTTCTGCTAAAATCATGCGCCGCATTTCTAGTACGCGCTCTCCGCCGAAGAACATGTGCTCGGTTCGAGCCAAACCAATTCCTGTTGCTCCAAACTCCATTGCTGTGGTCAAATCCTGCACAGTCTCTGCGTTTGCTCGGACTTTGAGTGCGGCGTATTCGTCTGCCCAAGTAAGCAACTGCTGGAGATCCTGATCATTTTCTGCTACTACGGTAGGAATCTCGCCTAGATACAGGCGTCCGGCCGTCCCGTCTACGGAAAGCAGATCACCTTCTGTCAAGGTTTGATCACCGCAGATGACAGTCTTGCTTTCCTCATTGACAGTCAGTGCTTCACAACCAGTAATACAACAAGTTCCCATCCCTCTGGCGACAACTGCCGCATGGGAGGTCATTCCTCCTCGACTGGTAACGATGGCTTCACTGACGATCATTCCTTCAATATCTTCGGGGGAGGTCTCTTGGCGAACCAGAATCACTTTTTTTCCAAGATTGTAATACTCTTTGGCTTTTTCAGCAGTGAATACGATCTCTCCTGTGGCCGCACCCGGACTGGCAGGCAAACCCTCAGCTAAAAATTCTGCTGATTGCAAAGCAATTTTATCGAAAATTGGATGGATCAATTGATCGATGGTTTCTGGTGTCACTCGTAAAAGTGCTTGATCTTTAGTGAGGACACCTTCAGCGACAAGCTCTAGTGCGATCTTCAAAGTCGCTTTAGCTGTACGCTTCCCATTTCGTGTCTGCAAAATAAAGAGCTGCCCGTTTTCAATGGTGAATTCGATGTCTTGCATGTCTTGGTAGTGGGCTTCCAAAGTCGCCGCGTGTTTTTCAAAAGCGGCATAGGCTTCCGGTATTTTTTCTTTCAAATACTCGATCGGTTCAGGAGTCCGAATGCCGGCAACGACGTCTTCTCCTTGAGCATTGATCAAAAATTCCCCAAACAATTTGTTTTCCCCAGTTGCAGGATTTCTTGTGAACACGACACCTGTTCCGCTTTGGTTTCCGCTGTTTCCAAAGACCATGGCTTGTACATTGACCGCAGTTCCTAAATGATGAGGGATCGCATGGAGCTCGCGATAAACTTTTGCCCGCTGATTGTTCCATGATCGAAAGACCGCTTGTGTTGCTTCAAACAATTGTTCGAAGGGATCTTGCGGAAATTCCTGATTGTTTTCTATAAAGAGCTGTTTGTAGTCTTCGATTAGTTGTTGATGTTCTTCTTTGTTGAAGGTTTTGGCGGTTTTCTGTAACTTCTCTTCCGCTTCTCGCAATAGAACATTGAATTTTTCTTTGTGGATCCCGTAAACCACGTCCCCAAACATTTGCAATAAACGTCGATAACAATCGAAGGCGAAGGGCAAGGTCGTTAATTCAGCGAAAGATTGCACCCGAGCGTCATTCAATCCTAAATTAAGAATCGTATCCATCATTCCTGGCATGGAAAAGGCTGCACCGCTTCGCACAGAAACTAACAGCAGATCGTCTTGGTCAGTAAAAGATTTGTGTGTTTCTTTTTCTAGGTTTTGAATCGCTTTCAATATTTCGGATTTTAATTCTGCTTCAAAAAAATCAGCGTCAGAAAGATAAGTCATACAGCTTTCAGTCGTGATCGTAAATCCTTGAGGAACCGGCAAGCCCAAGTGGGTCATTTCAGCCAAATTGGCTCCTTTTCCGCCTAAAAGTTCTTTGTCTTTGCTTCGACCTTCGTTGAAAACATAAATTAATTTCTTCATAATGAACCTCCAATTTTAATATGTATCACATTTAAGGATGTATCCATCATAATATGTGGCATATATGCTTGTCAATAGAAATATAGTGCTTTTTTAAGTTGAATAGCTCAAATATATGTGTATAATAAAAGCTATAATGATGGAATATGCTGATAGAGCATTTGCTGGAGGAGGGTAAAATGAAACTAAGTGAAAGACAGGAGAACATTATTCAACTGGTAAAGGAATTTCAACCAGTCAGTGGGGAAAGGATCTCTGAATTGCTGGAGGTTTCTCGAGCTACTTTGAGATCGGACCTCACTTTTTTAACATTGGTAGGTATCTTACAAGCGACACCGAAAGTCGGTTATACCTATGCGGGAAGCAGTGTGGAAACTTTTTTCTTTTTTGACATTTTTAGTACAAAAGTCAATGAGATCATGATGCCGCCCTTATTGATCCACCAAAATATGTCGATCAGGGATGCGATCACGAACTTGTTTATGTATGATGTGGGGTCGCTTTATGTGACTGATGAAAAACAAGAGCTGATTGGTGTGTTGTCTCGAAAAGATTTACTGCGTGCTTCATTGAATTCAGACATCGACAATACGCCGGTTGCTGTCTGTATGACGAGAGTTCCCCATATCAAGGTTTGTACAAAGAATATGGATATTTTGGAAGCTGCTAGTATTTTGCAGGATTTTGAAGTAGATTCTTTGCCGGTCGTGGATGAAGAGAAACCGGAAAAAGTCATTGGGAAAATCACGAAATCCCGTTTGCTGAACTTTATTATCCAGCAAGCAAGAAAAACAGAACTAAATCGATAGGAGAATTTGTTATGAAAAATGAAATCGTTATCTATACAGTTTCTGACTCGTTGGGTGAAACCTCACAGAAATTGTTGGCTGCCGTTACTGTTCAATATCCTGAATTGGATTTCAAAAGTGGTTATAGATTTCCCTTCGTCAATAAAGAAGAGGAACTGCTTGATATTTTAGCGGATGCATTGAAGGAAAAAGCTGTAGTAGTCAGTACATTAGTCAATCATCAACTAGCAAAAGCTGCACAAGACTTTAGCCAACGAACAGGCTTGAATTATATCGATCTGATGAATCCTTTTTTTGAGATCATCAAGTCAAAAACAGGTGTCGATCCAATCGAGAAGCCTGGAATTGTCCATAAACTGGATACGGAGTATTTCAACCGTATCACTGCCATAGAATTTGCCGTAAAATATGATGACGGCAAAAATCCTCAAGGCTTTTTAGAATCAGATGTGGTGTTGCTAGGGGTTTCTCGTACATCAAAAACACCGTTGAGCATGTATCTAGCCAATAAAGGCTATAGGTTGTCCAATCTTCCGTTGATTCCGGAAGTCCCTTTACCTGCTGTTTTGGATCAAGTGGAAAAGAAAAAAATCATCGGCTTGGTTTGTCATCCGGATAATTTATCAAGGATTCGTGGCAATCGGTTGGATTCACTAGGCTTGAATCATTCCACTAGCTATACGAATTTAGAAAAGATCCGTAAAGAGCTGGAATATTCTTATGAAGTTTTCGATAAATACGCCGCCTGTGTGATAGATGTGACGGACAAATCGATTGAGGAGACCGCCTATCATATAGAAGAATATTTGAAAAATATGTAAGAAAGAAGACCTTTACGGAAAGTTGCCGTAAAGGTCTTCTTTGGTATTCAAAGAGAAATTTTAGTACATCCCGAAACTTGCCAACCAAGCAAGAATTACTGAGACCGGACCTGTCAGCAGACGAGAGAAGAGTACGGCAGGTACCCCGATCTCTACAGTATAAGGTTCAGCTTCTGCTAGGGTCAAACCAACGGGAACGAAGTCCGCACCTGCTTGAGAATTGATCGCGAACAGGGCAGGAAGGGCCATGGCAGGACTAATACTTCCTTTGCCGATTTCCACACCCAACAACACGCCGACTACTTGAGCGATGACGGCTCCAGGACCTAAGACAGGTGAAAGAACTGGAATCGAACAAATCAGTGATAGGATGATCAAGCCAATAATGTTTCCAGACAAAGGTTTCACACCAGAGGCGATCACGTCACCGATTCCCGTATAGGTGATCAAACCAACAAGCATACTAACGAAAGCCATGAATGGTAAAATATTTTTGATAACGATCTCAAAGGTATCACGACCAGCTTGATAGAAGATACTTACAACTCTTCCGACCGCACGACCTAATCGGTTGATAAAACCAAGAAGTCCACCTTGCTTTTCGGCAACCTCGTCTTTGGCTGCTTGAACTTTTTGTTTTGCAGCAGCATACTCTTCCTTGGTCGGGCTACCGGATTGGACAGGTTTAGCAGATGCTGTTGTTTCAACGTTACCTTCAGTTACAGCGACATCATGGACAGTGACACCTGAAACAAAATTTTCTTCATTGATAAATTTCATCAGTGGACCAGAAGGAGTGGTGGCATGGACATTGACTGTCATTACATTT
Organism: Enterococcus olivae; assembly: GCF_053760925.1. NCBI lineage: Bacteria > Bacillati > Bacillota > Bacilli > Lactobacillales > Enterococcaceae > Enterococcus > Enterococcus olivae. The sequence continues at coordinate 25,275 of NZ_JBSMVT010000029.1, read as the reverse complement.
AACTTAGGATATACGCCACATCTTGCTGTACCACCGCAGTCGATAACGGCACAAATCATCATTTCCGGATCTACCTTTTCTTTGAAGCCATCGTGTGCATCCACTCCAAGGATGTCAGCGATTTTTTGTGCTACAGGATGAATGCCACCACCTGTAATAGAAGCAACGACTTGTCTTTGATCAGAAGGTTCAAGTACCAATGGACCGCCCCAACCATTTTTACCTTTATTAACGATTACTTTATTTGTCATTGAAATTTCCTACCTTCCTTATGCGTGATCTTTCCACATGATTTTAGTTAATGTCTCTGTAACGATTCCTCGAATAGTAATAACAACTAAACCTACTAAGAAGTAACGAACGGCTAGTGGCATTATGGAAAGACCTAGAACAGTCAAGCCAGAAGAAATACCAGTCCAAACAAACAATTCTCCTGCGTTCGCATGTGGAAACAGACCAGTAATCGGATGAACGAAGGAAACTGCTGCATCATAGAAAGCAGGTTTTTGTTTTTCATCTAAAAAACGACCAAATGAATAGCACATTGGGTTTGTCAAAAAGAAGACGGCTAATAAAGGAAATACACTGTATCTAAGAATGATGTTTTTTGTACAGAATTGGGCAAATCTCGTTACCCTGTCTTCACCTACCAAAGCAATAACTGCGTTAACAAAAGTTAAAAGAACGATTAGTGTCGGTAGGATCCCAGTAATCAATCCAACAAGATTTTCTCCCCCAGCGTTAAAAATACCAATAAATTTTTCTGCGACCAAAACTAAAAAATCCATTATAATTCCTCCTTATTTTGATTTCTCATTATTAATAAAAGCTAAAGCCTGCTCAAATGCTTGGACGCGTCGTTGATTTTTGATTTCATTTATAATTTCAGTTGTTTTCTTTCCGATGAATTCTTTTTTCACTTTAAAACGAGAAAAAACAGTGACACCTGACATTTCTCTGAAATCAAGAATGTTATCCGACGCGTCGGTGACAACGATCAATACAACTCCTTTCCCTAAATTATATTTCGCTTTTGATACGCCAACTCCTAAAAAACCAGATGAGCGATGTTTGTTTTCATTGATTACTTTCTGGTAATTTTTGTGTTGCAAATAAGACATCATAATTTGGAGCAACCAACAACCAATCAATAGAATCATTAGTCCTAAATATTCAAACATTTTTTCCTCCTCCTTTTTTGTAAGCGGTTTACGTTCCATACTTGGATAATAAAGGGACACCAAAAAAAAGTCAATAAATATTTCACATTTTTTACATTATGGAACATATGTCAAATTTGTGAAAAAATCGTGGCGTTTTGTAAACTTGTTGTTATTCATTAAAAACGATAGAGAAAGCGTTGACAAAAAATCGCTAGGATTCTATTATGGGCATGTATCATATGTTACGCATAGAAAAAAATGTTAAGGAGTGGAAAAAATGACAATTTATCAACAGTTATTAGAAAGAGAAAAACAAGGAAATCCAATCAAAGTTGGTGTCATTGGTGCAGGTCAAATGGGTACTGGAATGATTGCGCAAATCGCTACTATTCCAGGTATGTCAGTAACTGGAGTTAGTGATATTCGTCTGGAAGCAGCCCAAAAAGCAGCTGATGCTTATCACGCTTCATCAACCAATCCTAATAAAGTATTGACTGTTACTGATTATAAAGAAGTCATTTATTCAGAGGAGGTTGAAGTTGTTGTCGATGCAACGGGTGTTCCGGAGATTGGGGCTAAAATCGCGTTGGAAGCATTGATTGCTAAGAAGCAGTTAGTGTTATTAAATGTAGAGATCGATATCACAATTGGTCCATTGATGCACAAACTTTATCAATCAGCTGGACTTGTTTATACAGGTTCTGACGGAGATGAACCAGCAGCAACAACTGAACTGTTCGAATTTGCGAAATCAATGGGAATGGAAGTGCTAGTTGCTGGTAAAGGTAAAAACAATAAATTAAGAATTGGTGCAAACCCAGATTCTGCTCAGGCAGAAGCCGATGAGAAGAAAATGGCTTCACACATGTTAGCTGCTTTCCAAGATGGAACGAAAACTATGGCTGAGATGAATTTACTGTCCAATGCAATTGGATTTGTCCCAGATAAAGTTGGGATGCATGGTATCTCTGGAAATGTTGACTCTGTTTTGGATGATTTGAACTTAAAAGAAAATGGTGGGATTTTAAGTCAATTTGGTGTTGTCGAATATGTAGATGGGTTAGCACCAGGTGTGTTTGTCATTGTGAAGGGTCAAAATGAAGCTGTTAAGCATGAGTTGAGTTACTTAATGAAAACTGGAGATAGAGAGCACCATATCTTATACCGCCCTTATCATTTGGCTAGTTTGGAAACACCGATCACAATTGCGAAAGCGGTGTTAAGAAACGATCATGCAATCGTGCCAATGGGAGCTCCAATTTCTGAAACGGTTGCTGTGATCAAAAAAGACATCGAAGTTGGTGAGCGACTAGATGGAATCGGTGGTTTCTGTGTACGTGGCGTATTGGAAACACATGTAGATATGGTGAAAGAAGGACATGTTCCGATTGGTCTGATCTCTGGTGAAGTTGTAGCCAAGCGAGCAATTAAAACAGGGACCTTCATTACAGAAGATGATGTTGAATTGGATCAATCAACAACTGTGTGGAAGTTAAGAAAACTACAAGACAGTACCTTCCAGTAATCATCTATAAAGACCGTTCAAAAAATGATAAAATCAATAGTAAATAGGTCATAGTTAGATAAGCTGACGTGAAAATTTATTATTGGAGGATAAGAAAATGGGATATTCAGATGATACAAGATTATTGGTTGAAATCGCTTCAATGTACTATAAGGATGGTGCAAAGCAGGAAGATATTGCAAAAAAAATCAGTATCAGTCGCTCCCTGGTTTCAAAGTATTTGGCAAAGGCGAGAAATCTTGGTTTAGTGGAAATCATTATCCATGATGACTTAGTTCATCCCTACAAGAAGCTAGAAGAACAGGTAAGAGAAAAATACCATTTAGATGAAGTGATCTGTGTTCCTTCTACAGGAACGGAAGCGTTGACCAAAAGATTGGGGACAGCTGGCTCTAGATATTTATCAAGAGTCATCCAACCCCATCACACAGTCGGCGTTTCAGCTGGAACAGCCGTCCGAGAAGTAGCCGAAACCTTTTCAACAAAGAATTATTTGACACGTGTCAAATTTATTCCTCTTGTAGGGGGCTTGGGGCAGGAGCACATTAACCTACAAGCCAATGTTCTTTGCGAATTGTTTGCAAGAAGATGCGGTGCTACGGCAGTGGAGCTTCACGCACCGATTACGGTGGACACTGCCGAAGCAAAAAAAATCTTTTTGGAACAGTCTTTTATCAAAAGAGTATTCGATGAAGCGCGAAAGGTAGACATTTCCATTGTTGGGATCGGTGGTGCACCAGTCTATACAACCATGACAAAGGCTTACTTAAAAGGAGAAAAAAGTATCCAAAGTGATTTGACCAGTGATGAGATTGTAGGAGATATCTGTTACAACTTCATCAGTAAAGAAGGCGATCTGGTGGATGGTATTTGGAACAGTCGAGTATTGTCGATAGGTTTTGATGATCTCAGGAAAATTCCTAAGAAAATTGCAGTTGCCGGCGGAGAAGAAAAAGTTGAAGGGATTCGAGCGGCGTTAAACGGAAATTTAGTGAATGTACTAATTACAGATGAAGATGCAGCAAAAATTTTAGCCTCAGATCCTGTCTAACCTTTTCGCTCATCTTTGGATTTCTAAAAGAGGCATATAGTAATATTCGCTTTCATAAAGGAGAAATAAAATGACAAAAACAGAGAACATGTCGATTAAAAACAGTGCTGGATTAACAGATGAAGACTTGAAACACATCTATCGAGTGATGTGGGAAATTCGTTTCTTTGATGAAAAAGTCGATCAATTGTTCGCACAAGGCCTGATCCATGGGACGACCCATTTGGCAGTTGGACAAGAAGCCACCGCTGCCGGCAGTGGGGCTGTTTTACGCAAGACAGACTGGATCACGGCGACGCACCGTGGACACGGACACACGATCGCCAAAGGAACCGATGTCAATGCCATGATGGCCGAGTTGTTCGGACGGACGACTGGAACCAACAAAGGCAAGGGTGGATCGATGCATATTGCCGATCTGGATACCGGAAACCTAGGCGCCAACGGCATCGTTGGTGGCGGCTTCCCGATCGCCGTTGGGGCGGGTCTGACAGCGAAAATGAAAGGCTTGGACCGAGTGGCGTTAGCCTATGCCGGTGACGGCTCGACCAATGAAGGCAGCTTCCATGAAGCGGTCAATCTAGCGGCTGTCTGGGATTTGCCGGTGATTTTCTTTATTGAGAACAACCAATACGGCATGAGTGGTTCGGTGAAAAAAATGACCCGTGTCAAACAATTGTCGGATCGTGCCCAAGCCTACGGGATCGAGGGTGTGACGATCGATGGCAATGATTTGATGGCGGTCATCGAGACGACCCATCGTGCCGCAGAGAAAGCCCGTCAAGGGGGCGGACCGACGCTGATCGAAGCCTTGACCTATCGCTGGAAAGGACATTCCAAATCCGATGCGAAAAAATACCGTACCAAGGAAGAAGAAGAGACCTGGCGCAAAGAAAGGGACCCAATCCGTCGTGCGAAGGAGACCTTTGTTGCCGCTGGAGTGTTGACGGAAGAAGAGGCCGAAGCCATCCGCCAACAAGCCAAGCAAGCGATCGAAGACGCTGTGACCTTCGGAGAAGAAAGTCCAGTCGTTGCCGTGGAAACCATGTACGAAGACGTATACGCAGAGTAGGAGGAACAGCGAGATGAGAGAAATCACATACGCAGAAGCAGTCAGAGAAGCCCTTTCTGAAGCCATGCGCGAAAATGAAGAAGTCTTTATGTTAGGCGAGGACATCGGCGTCTATGGGGGCGCCTTTGGCGTCAGTCGAGGAATGGTCGAAGAGTTTGGGGAAGAGCGGATCCGTTCGACACCGATCTCTGAATCGGCGATCGCCGGTTCTGCCGTAGGGGCAGCCATGACCGGCATGCGACCGATCTTTGAGATCCAGTTTTCGGATTTTGTCACGATCGCTCTGGATCAGATTGTCAATCAAGCAGCGAAGATTCGCTACATGTACGGCGGCAAAGCCAAGATTCCTTTGGTGATGCGCACGCCAGGTGGTTCAGGGACCGGTGCGGCTGCCCAGCATTCCCAAAGTTTGGAGAACTGGACCGCTCACGTTCCGGGATTGAAAGTGATCCAGCCAGCGACAGCCTATGATGCCAAAGGTTTGTTGCATGCGGCTATCGAGGACGACAATCCGGTGATGTTCTACGAGCATAAATTGTGCTACCGCACCTCCAGCGATGTGCCGGAAGGCAAGTACGTGATCCCGATCGGAGTCGCAGACATCAAAAAAGAAGGCAGCGATATCACGGTGGTAGCCACAGGGATCATGGTCCACAAAGCTTTGGAAGCGGCGGCTATTTTAGAGGAAGAAGGCATTGCCATTGAAGTTGTCGACCCACGAACCCTGGTGCCTTTGGACAAGGACACGATCGTGCAATCGGTCATCAAAACCGGTAAAGCCGTGGTGGTGACCGAAGCGGTCAAACGCAGTGGATTTAGTGCAGAGCTGGCGAGTGTGATCGTGGAGAACGAATCCTTCGACTTCTTAGACGCACCGGTGGTGCGTTTGGCAGGAGCAGAGATCCCGATGCCGTATCATCCAGAGTTAGAGAAAAAAGCCGTGCCTCAAGTAGAAGATATCGTGGAGACCTGCCGCAACTTGATGTCGCAGAAATAGGAGGAGAAAGAATGGCACATGAAGTCTTAATGCCGAAACTAAGCTCAACCATGTCTGAAGGCACCATCACGGTCTGGTTGAAGAACGAAGGCGATCCAGTAGAGATCGGCGAAGCAATTTTTGAAGTGATGACCGATAAAATTGCCATTGAAGTGGAAGCCTATGAAGAAGGCCTGTTGTTGAAACGCTATATTGGCGACGGCGAGAGCGCGCCGGTCAATGCCGTGATCGCTTATATCGGGGAAGCTGGTGAAGAGGTCCCAGAAGAGATGCCTGGCCAAGAGACCGAAAAAGAAGCAACGAGCACAGACACTGTGGAAGAGACTCCGACAGAAGCGTCGACGGTTGAAGTTGCCACGGAGAGCGCTTCTCCAGTCGAAGCCAAAAACATTCGGGCAACCCCAGCGGCTCGTCGGATCGCCCGTGAAAAAGGGTTGGCGTTAGCGATGATCCAAGGCACAGGTCCCAAAGGACGAATCCAAGCACTGGATGTCAAAAACTATCAAGCACCGAAAGCGGCTGCGTCAACGGCCACTGCCGAAGAGACAGTCCCAACGGGTAAACTAGTGCCTTGGAGCAGCATGCGTCAAGTGATCAGTGAACGCATGGTGCACAGTAAGACCACCATCCCACATGTGACGATGACAGCCGAAGTCGATCTGACCCAAGTCATCGAGCTGCGCCAACACTTGTTGCCACTAGTGGAGGCACAAGTAGAAAAACGCTTGTCGTATCTAGAAATCATTGCCAAAGCGGCGATGGTGGCTTTAAAAAGCTATCCGATTTTCAATGCCCATGGACTCGCAGAGGGAATCCAATACCACGACCACGTGAATCTAGGGATTGCTGTAGCGGTAGAAGAAGGCTTGGTAGTTCCCGTGATTCCACAGGCCGATCGGATGGGCTTGAGTGACCTGACCCAAGCCGTTAAAGAACAAACCGCCAAAGCCCGCAAGGGACAATTAACGCCGGCGGAGATGAGTGGGGGGACCTTTACCATCAGTTCCTTAGGCAAAAGCACGGTCAAGACCTTCAATCCAATCATCAATGCACCGGAGGTCGCGATTTTGGGTGTCGGAGGCATGTACGAACAGTTAGCGCTGGATCCAGACAGTGGAGAAGTCTGCCACCAGTCACGGGTCAATCTGAGTCTGTCCTTCGACCATCGGGTCGTAGACGGCGCACCAGCTTCGGCCTTTCTTAGCCAGATCGTGGCGCTTTTAGAAAATCCGTTCGGTTTGTTGTTGTAGGAAAGCGAGGGCAAAGGATGACAAAGAAAACAGAAACAGTAGTAATCGGTTCCGGACCGGGAGGCTATGTGGCAGCGATCCGTGCCGCCCAGCTAGGACAAAAAGTCACGATCGTGGAAGGCAAGCACATCGGCGGTGTCTGTCTGAATGTGGGCTGTATCCCGTCGAAGGCCTTGATCCATGCCGGACATACCTATCAAGAGTCCTTGCATGCCAGTTATTTAGGGATAAAAAACGCCCAGACAACGTTAGATTTTACCGCGACTCAAAAGTGGAAGGACGAAACCGTCGTCCGTACCTTAACTTCAGGGATTCGGATGTTGTTACAAAAAAACAAGGTTCAGATCGTCGAAGGGCGAGCACGTTTTACTTCGGCGAAACAGCTCGCCGTGCAAACCCAAACAGGGGCAGAGACGATCGATTTCCAACAAGCGATCATCGCCACTGGCAGTCAGCCAATCGAGATCCCTGGCTTTGCCTTTGGCGGTCGCGTGATCGATTCTACCGGCGGACTGTCCTTGAAGGAAGTGCCAAAGAAGCTGGTGATCATCGGTGGTGGAGTGATCGGTTCCGAATTAGGAGGCGCCTATGCCAACTTAGGAGCTGAAGTCACCATTCTGGAGGGTTCGCCCCAACTGTTGCCGACCTATGAAAAAGACTTGGTCCAGGTTGTGGAAACCTCCTTTAAGAAAAAAGGGATTCAAGTCGTTACGAATGCGCTAGCTAAAGCAGCCAAGGATGATGGCCAGCAAGTGACCGTTACCTATGCAGTCAAGGGCAAAGAGACGCAGGTGACCGCCGACTATGTGATGGTCACGGTGGGCCGGAAGGCCAATACCACGGATCTAGGTCTAGAGAAAGCCGGTATTTCAGTTGACCCCCGAGGCTTGATCCCGGTCAATGACCAGTACCAGACCAAGCAAAAGCACATCTATGCGATCGGCGACATCGTCGAAGGCCCCGCTTTGGCACATAAAGCCAGCTACGAAGCCAAGGTTGCGGCAGAAGTCATCAGTGGTAAGAACGTGGCCAAAGACTACCGGGGGATCCCAGCGATCTGTTTCACAGATCCCGAGATCGCCAGTGTGGGTCAAACCCTGGCGGAAGCCAAAGCCGCTGGCAAACAAGCCAAAACGGCGACTTTTCCTTTACAGGCCAATGGTCGTGCCTTATCGTTAAATGCCACAGAAGGCTTTGTTCGTTTGGTCTTTGAAGAAGAGACCGAACTCCTTCTAGGCGGCCAGATCGTCGGTATAGGTGCCAGTGACCTGATCGCAGAAATCACCTTGGCGATCGAATCGTATTTGACCTTGGAGGACATTGCCTTGACGATCCACGGACATCCGACCTTATCGGAAACGATCATGGATGCGACCGAGATCGGTCTAGGATTACCAATCCATATGTAAAATATTTGTTATTTTATTAGTTGTTATAATTGATTAAGTGATATATTATAATAACAAAAGAGATAACATGACTGTTTTTAAGTTGAACATGAGTTATTTCTGGTGTAAAAAGAAGGAGGAGATTTTTTGTTAAAAAGTAAAGTTCAGGAAATTGGAGAATTGGTTTCCGCTTTTGAGGAAGAAATGTTGATGATTCTATTTGGACCAGAAGCAACAGAAGAGCTGAAATCTATTTGCGTTATCCACGAATTTGAGGAGCAACCTGAAAATGTGCTCAAAGCTGGAACTAAAATCGAAATGGGTGGACAAACATATACGGTCACTCAAGTCGGAGATGCAGCGAACCAAAACTTTGAAGAGCTAGGACATATCTCTATCTACTTTAGAACGGGTGAAAATGAAATTTTACCTGGAGCAATCCTCGCAGAACCGGAGATCTTCCCAGATATTCAAATTGGTGAGACGATTAAATTTATTAATGAGTAATAAACATAAAATGACTGTCTGAAACATTTTTAGTTGTGACAGTCATTTTTATATATTCTAATTCGTTCAAAAATTTAAAGAAAAATCTTGAAATCATCCAAGAGATTACTAGGAACTGAACGTTTATGGATCGGGAAGACAATGGATTTAGTAGACATAAAAAAAACGAAATAAAAGACTGTAGTTCTCTTCAGAAGAGGAAAACTACAGTCTTTTTTCAGTTGACATTAGTCATTTAAACGATTGTGATTTTTTTTGCTGTATAAGCAGCAAGAACATTTTTGTCGATTTTGTCTGTAACGATATAAGTGAGAGTATCTGTTGGACAAACGACTTGATTGGAGACTGTTCCAAATTTATTGGAGCTAACCAAGCCTAAAACCTCCGTAGAGACTTCTACCATTTTCCGTTTCACCTGTGCTTCTGGCATGGTAGGGACACTTAAACCAATTTGTGGGTCGATATTGTAGATCCCCATGATGTACAAATCTACTTTCATCAAATCCAGACTTTGAACAGTATCAATGCCTAAATTGACCATTGATTGTTTATACAAAATACCACCTAGTGAGATGACTTCAATGTTATTGTGATAAGCCAGTGCAGTAGCAATCGGTGGACTATTGGTAATGATCGTTGCTCTAAAGTTTAATGGAATATTTTGGACAAGATGGAGATTACTTGTGCTTCCATCTATTAAAATCACTGTGTCTTCTCTTAATAAAGGCAAAGCTTTTTGCGCCAATTCATTTTTTAAGTCCAGATTTTCACTGCTACGCTGCTGAAAATCTACGACGGGCGGTCCCAGTCTTAAGGCCCCGCTATGTACTCTTCTAAGCAAGCCTTTGCTATCTAATTCTCGCAGGTCTCTTCGGATAGTATCTTCAGAAACATTTAAACGTGCCGTTAAGTCTGTTGCAATAACTTTTTTTTCCTTATCTAAAATTTCTAATATCAATTGTTGTCGTTCAGCTTTTATCATCGAAATCACCTCGAGAAAATGTTTACATATATGCTTTATTATAGCATTTTAATTGAGACAATGACATGTAGTCAGCATAAATACTCCCCTAATTAGAAGAACTCTGCAGTTTTCCACCTGATTAAATGCCTATAAATGCCTTTTTTACAAAAATTTTTAAATTATTTTGCACAAAACACGCAAAAACAAGTAATTAAATTAATCGTTAGTGTTGACAATTGCTTGTTTAGGATTTATCATGTGGTCATAAAGCAGAGGAGGTTCCATTATGAAAAAAGTTGTTTACTCACCATCTATCATGTGTGGTGATTTAGTAAATTTAGAAAAAAGCATACGAGAAATTGAAGCCATCAAAGCAGACTCACTTCATATCGATGTGATTGACAGTAGTTTTAGTCCTAGCATGCCTTTAGGTCTAGAGACAGTTAAACGAATCAGAGAAGTAACAGACATGCATTTGGATGTTCATGTTATGTCAGTCGATAATGAATATTTTGTTAAAGAGATCAGCCAGATGAATATGGACAGCATTACTTTTCATTACGAAACTAGCTTACATGTAGATCGTTATATCAATTTAATTAAAAACTCTGGAGCAAAAGTAGGAATCGCATTAAATCCAGCCACTTCATTGTCTGTATTGGAATTTATTTTGCCGCAAGTCGACATGGTTTGTCTGATGTTGATCAACCCAGGTTTTGCAACTGATAAAAATGAAAAACAAATCCCTTATGCTGTAGAAAAGATCAAGCGATTGAAGCAAATGATTGATGAGCAAGGACTAGATGTAGAGATTCAAGTAGATGGTCGGGTGTCATTGGAAGCGATTCCTCGGTTGATTGAAGCGGGTGCGGAAAACCTTGTATTAGGAAGTACAAGCCTGTTCATCAAAGGAAATAGCTTGCAGGAAAATAAAAAACAGCTGGACGAAATCGTTGCAGCAGTCAATCAATAGGAAGGAGGAAGAAGAAATGGAATTTAAACAAATACAGAAAAAAATCGTTACAGAAATATCAGAAACAATGAATGGAATCTCTGAAGAACAAGTATTGCAGGTGGCTCACGCGATCAGTCAGGCAGAAAAAGTGTTCTTTGTCGGTGTGGGAAGAGTGTTGCTTTCATTGGAAGGAATTGCTAAAAGACTGGCCCATTTGGGTGTGTCAACGGTTGTTGTCGGTCAGATCACAGAGCCAGCGATCACAGAGAACGACTTGCTGATCGTAGGTTCTGGTAGTGGAGAAAGTGCTTTTCCATTAGCCATTGCGAGAAAGGCAAAACAATTTGATGCTAAGGTCGCTCATATTGGTTCGAACCCAAATAGTTCAATGAAAGAATACGCAGACTATTTCGTTCGCATTCCTGTACAAACGAAGTTGAATTTAGAAAATGAAGTAAGCTCTGTACAGCCAATGACGAGTTTGTTTGAACAATCTTTGTTGTTACTTGGAGATACAATCGCGTTAATGATGATTGAAGAAAATGAAATCGACATGCATGGATTATGGCGCTTCCATGCCAATTTAGAGTAGGTGATAAAAATGAAAGCAGTTCATTTTGGTGCAGGAAATATCGGCAGAGGATTTATAGGAAATGTGCTCCATGACAATGGATTTGAAATCACTTTTGTAGATACAAATGATCAAATCATTCAGCAAATTAATGAAGATAAAGGCTATGTGGTCGAATTATTGAACGAGAAGCAAACGCGGATTGTTATTGATCAAGTTCAGGCTCTCCACAGTATTCGAGAAGAAGAGCAGGTGATCGAATCTTTAGTGGAAGCTGATCTGATCACTACTTCTGTAGGTGCACAGAACTTGACCTACTTGGCACCTGTGTTAAAAAAAGCACTGCTGTTGCGAGCGGAAAAAGAAGGATCGATCAATCTTTTGGCGAACGAAAATGTGATCGGTGCTAGTGATTTATTGAAAAAAGAAATCCATTCGATTTGTTCAAAAGAAGAATGGGAGCGGATTCTTTCGATTACTTATTTTGTCAATACAGCAATTGATCGTCAGGCATTGTTAAAAGAAGATAATGGCAAACAAATTGCAGTTGTTGAACCCTATTTCGAATGGGTGATAGATGCTAATGCAATAGACCCTCAGACAGCTTTTGAATTAAAAAAAGTAAAATTAGTTACTGATATGACGCCATTTATTGAAAGAAAACTATTTATCGTCAATGCGGAACATGCAGCCTTTGCGTATTTAGGTGCATTATTAGGATATATGACGGTACAGGAAACCATTCGAGATGAGTCGTGTAAACAGTTAGTCTTAAAATTCATGCAGGAAAATGAAGCATATTTTTTAAGTGAATATGATATGAAAGATGACGAATTAGAAACATTTATTCAAAATACTTTGAAGCGACATGGAAATCCAGTAATTTCAGATGATGTTCATCGTGTGGGGCGCTCTCCGCTCCGCAAATTGAATCGTCAGGATCGTCTGATAGCTCCTGTGATGAAACTAGAAGAATTAGGTTTGAAAAATCAAGCTGGAAAAAAGATCATTGCTGCGGGATATCTTTATGCTAATCAGGAGGATGAAGAAGCAGTCAGACTTCAGCAACTTATCAAAAAAGTAGGATTCAAACAAGCAATCCAAGAGATCTCGGATATTTCCGAGAATATCGCTCAGGAAATTTCAGAAATTGCAGAAAAAGCGAAAGTCGATAAGAAAACGATTTTTACGGAGGATTGAAAATGATTGGTGATGTATTAAAAGGAAAGACACAATTTAAAACAGAAGTTAGTTCTTGGCAGGAAGCAATTCGACTGGCTGCTCAGCCTTTACTTGAGAACCAAGTGATCGAACCTCGATATATTGATGCAATGATCGATAATGTGATCGAAAACGGCAATTATATCATCATTCTTCCAGAAATTGCCATGCCACATGCACGACATGAATTTGGTGCATTGAAAACAGGAATCAGTTTTTTAAAAGTTGACAAAGCGGTACTCTTCCCAAAAGATACACCGGTATATTTATTCTTTGTTCTATCTGCAGAAACAAATGATGGACATTTGGATTTATTGGCAGATTTAGGAGAGATTCTTACAGATGAAGAAAAAGTAAGCGCATTAAAAAATGCAACATCCGAAGCAGAAGTATTAGAGATAGTGTCAAATGAATAGGAGGAGAAAAATTGGATAAACAAGCAAATGAAAAAGTATCACTAAGAGCAAAAGTGCAAGCATTTGGTGGGTTTCTAACAAATATGGTATTGCCTAATATCGGTGCTTTTATTGCCTGGGGGATCGTTACTGCATTATTTATTCCAACAGGATGGATTCCAAATGAGTCATTTAATGAATTAGTCAGTCCAACGATTACTTATTTACTGCCATTGTTACTTGCTTACACTGGCGGACGTATGGTTGGTGGGAATCGCGGGGCTGTGCTAGGAGCAATCGGAACAATGGGGGTTATTATTGGTGCAGACATCCCAATGTTTTTGGGAGCTATGATCATTGGTCCTTTGGGTGGCTGGTTGATGAAAAAAACAGACAAGTTTTTAGAAGATAAGATTCCTGCTGGTTTTGAAATGGTTGTTAATAATTTTTCTATTGGAATCGTTGGCTTTGTATTGATGCTTGTTGCTTATCGATTGATCGGTCCAGTCATTCAGGGATTAAACATGGGTGTGACGAATGCTGTTGAAGCGTTGGTAGCTACTGGATTTCTGCCATTACTTTCGCTGATCAATGAACCTGCAAAGGTCTTGTTTCTGAACAATGTGATCGACCAAGGGATTTACTATCCTTTGGGAATGCAGCAAACACTGGATGTGGGAAAATCGATTTATTTTATGGTTGCTTCTAACCCTGGTCCTGGACTAGGATTATTGTTAGCCTACACGTTCTTTGGCCAAAAAGCAGCGAAGCGAACAGCACCGGGTGCAATTATTATCCATTTCTTTGGTGGGATCCATGAAATGTACTTTCCTTATGTGCTGATGAAACCTTTGACGATTCTTTCAATGATCGCTGGGGGCATGGCTGGAATCGTAACCTTCCAATTATTTGGTGCAGGTTTAGTTGCTGGTCCAAGTCCAGGATCGATCTTTGCCTACTTGGCATTGACACCACGAGGCAACTTTGTTGGAGTCATTGCTGGAGTATTAGTAGCGACGATCGTCTCTTTCTTAGTCACGATGCTGATCTTAAAAACAGACAAAACTAAGGATGAAGAAGACAGCTTTGAAGAGAATCTAGAAAAAAGTAAACAAATGAAAGCAGAAGGGAAAAATCTGCTGAATACAACGAAATTCACTAAAATCTCTTACGCGTGTGATGCAGGGATGGGATCGAGTGCAATGGGAGCAACGACATTCAAACGTAAATTACAAAAGCTCGGTGTAGATAATGTTGAAATCAAAAACTACCGAATTGAAGAAGTACCAGTTGATAGTGAGATTGTTGTTGTGCATAAAGATCTGGCAGAGCGAATGAGGAAAGCGAATCCAGAGATCCGAATTGTGGCTATTTCAAATTATTTGCAAGATCCGTTAATCGACGAGTTGGTGGAAGAAGTCCTTGCTGTAAATAAAAAGTAGAATAAAGCTCAAAAAAACCTGATGAAACGTATAATTTCATCAGGTTTTTAAACTAGGCTTTATCCAAAATCTTCTTATTAAAAACAAAATAAAGGAATCCAGCGATCAATGTTAAAACAGCCATACTGATATAGACGCCTTGATAATGGATCAGAGGAACCAATGCACCTAGAATAGAAGGGCCAATCCCAACACCGGCATCAACGACTGCCAAGAAAGTCGAAGTTGCTAATCCAATCCGATGTGGAGGTGCTACTTTGACAGCAATGGTTTGTCCACTGGAAATGAAGGTACCAAATCCGGCACCAATGAACACAGCGGATAATAGTAGAATGAAACCATTGCTAGCAATCCCCATTAAAAACAATCCAATATAAAAGAGATAAAGGTAGGGTACATGACGAAATTTTCTCCCTTGTCATCCATCAAACGACCAGCAAGCGGACGAGAAAATAAAATAGCGATAGAGTAGACAATAAAGAAGAAGCTACCTGCAGTAATTAGATCGATTTCTTTTGTGTAAGAGGTCAAAAAGCTGACGATACTTGAATATCCAATCCCTAGTAGAACACCGATCATACCAAGTACCAATAAAAAGATACTCAATGTGATGATCGTCTGAAAGGACAATTGGCGAACAAGAAACATCCCCAACATCGGACCGATAGCAGAAGCTAAAGTGGTACTTAAAGAATAGTAACCAATCCCTTCCCCACGACATTCAAATGGAATAAGCTGTACAACGACTGTGCTTGTTACGACGGATACGGAACCGAATCCGATCCCATGAATCAATCGAACCAATAATAGCAAACTTAAATTTCCTGCAATATAATAGAAGAAAGAAGAAATAAAATAAATGCCTAAACCAATAAACAACATTTTCTTGTATCCGATTTTTTCAATAATGCTACCTGTCACGATCCGAGCGATCAAAGCACCCAAGATAAAAATCCCTACAGCACTACCTGCTTGACCAGGTGTAGCATCCAATGAATCCATTGCAAATTCAGCAATAATGATCATCAGTAGATAATATACCAGATAGATCAGAAAGTTGATGAGGGACACAGTAAGAAAATCTTTTGACCAAAGTTTTGTTTTTTTCAACGAAACTCCTCCTTGTTTGTAAATTTCAAAAAAATTTCTGAATTGTTTTCATTATACGGGTTTTTGTTTATAATATGAAATATATAATAAGTCATATATTCATTCTTTTTGGCTATAAGGAGAGGGGAAATGGAATTACGTCAATTACGCTATTTTCAAACAGTCACCCATTTGGAAAATATGAGTCAAGCAGCGAAAGAATTGCATATCGCACAGCCTTCGTTAAGTAAGTCAATTGCAGATTTGGAAGAAGATTTGGGAGTTAAATTGTTTGATCGGGTCAGAAAGAGAATTCAGTTGAATCGTTTTGGGAAGCTGTTTTTAGAATCTGTAGAAAAGATCTTTCGGGAAATAGAATACAGCAAATATCATTTGAATCACTTAGTGGAAGAGGAAGAAAACAGTGTGACGATAGGTGCCTCCTCTTCCAGATTTTTACAGGACTTGTTTCAAACTTTCTTTTTACAACATGCGAAGAGACGCTTTAAGATTGCTCACATTACTCGTCAACCAATGTTGGAAGCCAAGCTGCTGGATGGAGAAATTGATTTAGGGATTTTTATCTGCCGACAACCCATCCTGAGATTGCTAGTCAGCCGCTATTGACCGAAGAAATCTATTTGGCTGTTCCGCCTGATCATCCTTTGGCAGACAGAAAAACCGTCCATCTAAGTGAAGTGGCAGAGGAGCCTTTCATCAGTGTGACTTCTGATTATGCATTTGGAGAAATGGTCAAACTTTTCTGCTATGAAGCTGGCTTCACGCCAGATATCGCTTTTGAGATCGAAAGCTTTGATTTTATCATTCAGTTGGTATCTGCTGGCTTCGGTGTGACTTTCGTGCCACATTCCTGGACAGAGAGCAATCATCGAAAGTTGCCGCCATTGTTGCAGATAAAAGCCCCTGTTTGTCAGCGTGCGATTTGGCTTTCTTGGGTGAAGCAAAGATACCAGACTCAAATAGCCAAGGAGTTCCAAGCCTTTGCCACAGATTTTTTTCAAGAAAAACTAGTAAAGGAACTATGACAGCAGTCGTTTAACAGTAAAATATCCGAACAAATAGAAGCTTGCTTCGACGATCCCAATGGTCCTCGTCGCAAGTTCACCGAGACTTGGTGAACGTCCTTCTAATTTGTTCGGATATTTTTTTCTTGTCTGTTCTTATGTCATAGTTCCTGTACAGTTACTCTTTCTTATTGTTCTTTTTCTTATTGCTCCCGAGTGAAGACAAGCCGATCGCAAGAAAGGAAAAACCTAAAATCCAAAAAGTCGTTTGTCGTCCACTGAAACCAATAATCAGAAAAACAAGCCCTACAATAAAAAAGACACTTAAATAATTTTTTTCCATAGAAATCTGCTCCTTTTACTAGCAAGACAACTTCTTCCAACAGGTGCTTCTTTAAGTATAAGATTTTTTTGCAGACTGTACAAGGATTAGGCTACTTCACTATTTTCAGAGACTTTGGCTTGTAGGCGATACATTTCGGCGTACTGCCCGTTACGATCCAATAGTTCCTGATGAGTGCCGCATTCTTTGATCACGCCGCTATCTAATACAAGGATCTGGTCTGCATTTTGGATCGTAGACAGGCGATGAGCAACGATAAACGTTGTTCTGCCTTCCTTGACGACATCCATAGCATGCTGAATGATCTCTTCGGTCTGTGTATCGATATGAGACGTCGCTTCATCTAAAATCAAGATCGCCGGATCACTTGCCAGTGTGCGGGCAAAAGCGATCAGCTGTCGTTCTCCAGAAGATAGCGACTGTCCTTTTTCAACAACGGGTTCGTGGATTCCTAAAGGCAGTTTGGCGATCAGATCTTTTCCGCCGACTTTTTCGATCGCATCCAGAATGATTTCATCTGTAATCTTCGGATCGTTCATACTGATATTGCTGGAGATCGTTCCACTGAAAAGATAAGGTTCCTGCAAAACGATTCCCATGTGTTCGCGAATACTTTCACGGTTGTATTTTGAAAGCGGATGGCCATCGATACGGACTTCGCCTTGTTGAGGATCGTAGAAGCGGAACAAAAGATTGATGATTGAGCTTTTACCAGAGCCAGTATGACCGACCAATCCAATGGTTTCTCCTTTTTTGGCAGTGAAATCAATGGTTTTTAACACCGGTTGCTCAGGACGATAGCCAAAGGTCACCTGATCGAATTGAACATGTCCGGCTGTTAAAGGAAGAATGTTTGAACTATCTTCTTCAACAGGTTGATCTAAGAGTTCGAAGACACGCTGACCGGCAGTTATGGCTTGCTGTAGCTGGGACATCAAGCGGACTAGCATCAGGATTGGATCAAACAAGCGCGTTACATAGTTGATGATCACATAAACGATCCCGATCGAGTAACCAAGGATTCCATCTACAAATTGTGTACCAAGAGCCATCAATACGCCAAAAGTCACAAGATTCTTGATCAGCGAGGAAAAATCCCAAGACAAGATGCCGTCCAGACGAATTGATTTCAAGCGTGTATCTAGCCAAGTCTGATTGATTTCTTCAAATTCTTCGCTCATGCTTTCCTGACGATGAAACAGTTGCACGATCGAGACTCCTTGGACGATTTCTGCTGTCTGACTGTTCAAGTCACTAACGGCTTCCCGCCATTTTTTATTGATCGGTGTGGCCAGTCGGATATAAAGGTATTGCCAAACAGCGAAGAAGGGCAACAAGCCCAAGAGTGCCAGGCCAATCGTGCGGCTGACTAAGAATAGGGCGATATAGATCGCGATGACGGTCAGGAGGTTGATCAAGACCATATTACTGACGGTCATAAAGAAGTTTGTCCGCAATAATTCGGTATCATTGACGATTCGTGCCGAGATTTTTCCGGCAGGTTTGTCATCAAAGTAGGAAACAGGCAGCTTTTGCATATGTTCGTGGGCTTCGTCACGCATCACTTTGCTGACGCGATTGGATGCATAAGCCAGTAAGATATAACTAAAATAACCACTCAAGGAACTAAAAAGTGTCACGAGCATAAAGAAGCCAAATTTTTGGATCAGAAGCTCCAACATGACCGGCTGCTGTGTAGCAATCTGCTCTGAGACATAGTCGATCAATTCTTTTCCGATCATTGGCGCATAGATCGATGTTCCTGCTGAAAGCATTGAAAGTAACACACCAAAAAGAAAGGTTGTTGGTTCATGACGAAAATAACGGAGCAGTCGATTAAATGTTTTCAAGTGGGTTCACCTCCATTTGTTGATTCATATATTGTTGATAATACCAGCCTTTAGCAGCTAGCAATTCTTGTGGTGTTCCTGCTTCAACGATTTTGCCGGCTTCCATCACCAAAACTTGATCTGCTTGAGCAACCGCAGATAAACGGTGAGTGATGATGATATTGGTCTTGTCGTTGCGCAGTTGTTGGATATTTTCGATGATCGCCCGTTCGGTTTTGGCATCGACGGCGGACAATGAATCGTCTAGGATCAGTAGATCTGGTTGCCGGATCAAGGCACGAGCGATCGAGACTCTTTGTTTTTGTCCTCCAGAGATGGAGACACCTTTTTCACCGATCAGTGTTTCCAGACCTTCTGTCATGCGGGCAAGATCCTTGGCGAAATCCGCAGAATCGATGGCAGTTTCCATTTCTGCTACTGTTGCCTGAGCATTACCGAAGCGAATATTGTGTCCGACGGTTTTTGAAAACAGAATATGCTCTTGTGGAACATAGCCGATCAAGCCTTCTAGTTGAGCGATTTGATAATTATGGATCTGTTGTCCATTGATAGTGATCGTTCCGGTTGGACTGACTGGATACTGGCGTAAAAGTTGTCGGATCAAGGTTGTTTTTCCACTTCCTGTTTTGCCGACGATCCCCAAAGTTTGTCCACGTTTTAGTTGGAAATCAATGCCTTTGAGCGTAGAGTCATCGCTGCTTGGATATTGAAAGACATAGCGTTGAAAGTCAATCTCTTCGATCTTTTCAATCGTCTGTGAGCCATCTTTTTCCATCTGGTCGTCTGCTTGCAGCAGTTCTTCGATTTTGCGGAAGGAGACATTTCCTTGTTGATAGACCAACACGATGTCTGAAAGTCCCCAGATCGCTCCACTAAGCATTCCCAAATAGATTTGCAGGGTGATCAATTCGCCGATCGTCATTTGTCCCTGACTGATCAGATAACCACTGTAAGTCAAACCGATCGCTGTACTTAAACCAGTCAACAGTTTAGCTGTTTGATTGACAGCACCATTGTAAAGGACTAAATTATTGGCCTTTTGTAGGACTTCGCTGGTACGTGTTTGAAAACGAGACTGTTCCAGTTCTTTTTTTCCATATGCACGCATGACACGTACGCCATCGACCACTTCAAGCACCTCGTTACTTAACTTGGCTACTGCATCGCGATTCCCCTCATAAAGAACATCGACTTTTTTCCATAAACGAAAAACGATATAACCGAACAGAAAGAGCGGCAGGACACTGACGATCGAAACTTTCCAGGAAATCGTCAACATCATGATCGCAAAAATACTGACGGTCCACGTCACATTAGATACGATCAACATAAAACCGTAACCGATCGTATCTCCCAGATAATCGATGTCACTGGTCATCCGAGTCATTAGATCGCCTGAACGAAAGCGTTCGTAGAAGGGCGTTCGTAGATTCAGCAATTTTCGGTAAACTTGGCTCCGGAGTTCTGACTGGTAACGATAAGACTGGCTGAACAATGCCAATACCCAGGAAACGTCAACCAGATAAATCAGTAGAATACTGACTAGAAAAGCAATCAATAATTGCCAAAGCGATCCGTGATCCAAAGTTTGGCCGACGATCCCATCGACAAATTGTTGAATGATATAGTTTGGAACCAAGGTCAATCCTGAAGATAGGATCGCAAAAAGAGTCGCTAAACTATAGACAAAGGGATGTTTCTTGATATAAGACCAAAACGTTTTTAACATAATCAATAAATTCCTCACTTTCATAAACAGAAATAATTTCTGCTTTTTTGGTAAAAAAGCGCACAAAAAAGCCTATACATCGCAGAATCAAACATTTCCACAATCTATAGGCTGTCATTACATAATAAACTAACAAGAAATAAATTCAGTTTACAAAAAAACTGACGTTATAACAAAGCCGTCACCGCGAAAGGAGTCTGATGATTCAATTGGATTAAAGAAAACTTTTTTACGTTGTACATGAGTCATGCTCCTTTCTTAAAAATTTTTTTGCTTTTTTACTCAACGCTTACAATTTACTATAACTATTTCCAGAAGTAAAGCATTTTTTTCGCAATTTTTAAAACAAATGAAAAAACAGGCACTTTTTATTTGCTCAACAAAGTGATAAGCAAATAAAAAAACGAGAAAAAATCTCGTTCTTTTAAGTTGAATGGGGAAGATACGATCACACTAAGACAGCTTCAAAAAGAAAAAGATAGACAACGTGTTTGTTATTTTTTCTTTTGGGGAAGAACTCTTTTTCTTCTGAAGATGACACTTCGTAGTGTAGAGAAAAAACAGGGCGACAACTATCGAATCATGTGAAAAGAAACGAACAAAATTGTTAAATTAAATAAAAAAACTCACTGAACGTGATCGCGTTCAGTGAGTTGCTGGTTTAGTCTAAACCAATCAAATAATCGTCATCCTTCATTGCTTCAACAGTTCCTAATAAATAACCGTTTCCGACTTGGGAGAAGAAGTCATGGTTGCTGGTTCCAGTAGAGATTCCGTTCATGACGATTGGGTTGACGTCATTGGCAGTATCAGGGAAGAGTGGGTCATGTCCTAGATTCATCAATGCTTTATTCGCATTGTAGCGTAGGAAAGTTTTGACTTCCTCTGTCCAACCGATCTCATCATATAACTGTTCGGTATACTTTTCTTCATTTTCATAAAGCTCATACAACAATTCATACATCCAGTCTTTCAATTCCTGCTGTTCGTTTTCTGGCAACTGATTGAAGCCTAATTGGAATTTATAACCAATGTATGTCCCGTGAACGGATTCGTCACGGATGATCAGCTTGATGATCTCTGCCACGTTAGGCAGCTTGTTGTTTCCTAAATAGTAAAGTGGTGTGTAGAAACCTGAATAGAACAGGAAGGTTTCCAAATAAACACTGGCAACTTTCTTTTGTAGAGCTGTGCCATTCTTATAGATCTCATTGATGACTTCTGCTTTTTTCTGCAAGAATTCATTGGTGTTGGTCCATTCAAAAATTTCTTCGATCTCCGCTTTGGTATTCAACGTGCTAAAAATAGAAGAATAGCTTTTTGCATGGACCGATTCCATGAATTGAATGTTATTTAATACCGCTTCTTCATGTGTCGTGCGAACATCTTTTTTCAATTGATCCATGCCACTTTCTGATTGGATCGTATCTAAAAGAGTCAAACCACCAAATACATGACCGATCATTTCTTTTTCTTTGTCGGAAAGACCACGCCAATCGTCTAAATCATTGGATAGAGGAATACGTGTATCTAACCAGAATTGTTCCGTTAGTTTTTCCCAGGTGGATTTGTCGATGACATCCTCGATTTCATTCCAGTTTATTGCTTTGTAATAGCTGTATGCCATGAAAAAGGCCTCCTCTTGATTTTTCGATTAAATAACGCAGCTTTCACATTGGTTGCTGCCGATTTCTTCTGCATCGTCCGTAAAGGTACGTACATAGTAAATCGATTTGATGCCTTTGTGGAAGGCATAGTGACGTAAAATATTTAGATCACGAGTCGTTTGTTTAGTTGTTTCTTTCCATTCATACAAACCTTCAGGAATATCTGAACGCATGAACAGAGTCATGCTCATTCCTTGATCAATATGTTTTTGAGCGGTCGCGTAAATATCGATGACTTTGCGCATGTCCATATCATAGGCTGATTTGTAATAGCCGATCGTATCATTAGACAAATGTGCTGCCGGGTAATAAATTTTACCGATTTTCTTTTCTTGACGCTCTTCGATCAGACGAGTGATCGGGTGTAGGCTGGCACTTGTGTCGTTGATATAAGAAATCGAGCCGTTTGGAGCCACAGCCAGACGGTTTTGATGGTAGAGACCATCTGTCTTAACTGCCTCTGCCAATGCTTGCCAGTCTGCGCCTGTCGGAATAGTAATACCTTCAAACAAGGCAGTGATTTTTTCTGATTTTGGCTGATAATCCGCTTGGATGTAAAACTCAAAATAGCGGCCGTTGGCATAGTCAGATTTTTCAAAGTTATGGAAGACTTCACCACGTTCTTTTGCGATGTGGTTACTTTCCATCAGTGTCCAGTAGTTCAGTAGCATGAAATAGATATCTGTGAATTCGATCGACTCAGGAGAACCATATTCCATCTGATTTTTTGCAAAATAAGTATGCAGACCCATGGCACCCAGACCAATCGTGTGGTTCAATTTGTTACCATTTTGAATAGAAGGAACCACGTCGATATCTGAAGCATCTGTGACATAAGTCAAGGCGCGTGTCATGGTACGTACAGATTTTCCAAAGTCAGGACTTTCCATCAAATTGACGATATTTGTTGAGCCTAGATTACAGCTGATATCTGTACCCAATTCTTCGTACTCTTGTTTGCCGTTCAAAAGAGAAGGCTCTTGGACCTGTAAGATCTCTGAGCACAAATTACTCATGATGATTTTTCCGTCAACAGGGTTGGAACGGTTAGCTGTATCAATATTGATAATATATGGATAACCTGATTCCTGTTGTAGCTTAGAAATTTCATTTTCCAAGTCACGAGCACGAATCTTTGTTTTCCGAATGTTTGGATTTGCGATCAAGTTGTCGTATTCCTTGGTGATGTCCACATAAGAGAAGGGCACACCATATTCTTTTTCTACACTGTAGGGACTAAATAGGTACATGTCTTCATTTTTGCGGGTCAATTCATAAAATTTATCAGGAACGATGACACCTAAAGAAAGGGTCTTGACGCGAATTTTTTCATCAGCGTTTTCTTTTTTTGCAGATAGGAAGCTGATGATGTCCGGATGGAATACATTCAGATAAACCACACCTGCACCTTGACGCTGACCTAGCTGATTGGAGTAGCTGAAGCTATCTTCAAACAATTTCATGACAGGCATCACACCGCTGGCTGCCCCTTCGTAGCCTTTGATCGGCGCACTAGCCTCGCGTAAGTTAGACAAGGTAATTCCGACCCCCCCGCCGATACGTGACAATTGGAGCGCAGAATTGATGCCGCGACCAATAGAATTCATGTCATCTGTCAACTGGATCAAGAAACAAGAAACCAATTCACCGCGTCGTTTTCTTCCGGCATTTAAGAAAGAAGGCGTCGCTGGCTGGTAACGTTGATGAATCATCTCATTGGCCAAAGAAAGTGCCAATTCCTCGTCGCCATTTGCAAAGTACAAGGCGTTAAAGGCAACACGGTCTTCGTAGCTTTCCAAATAGGATGTACCATCATTGGTTTTAAGCGCGTACTGAGAATAAAATTTATAGGCCGCCATAAATGATTTGAAAGTAAAATTTTGCTCATCCAAGAATTCATAAAGTTTTTCAAGAAATTCTGGACTGTATTTGCGGATGAAGGCCTCTTCCAAATAGTCGTTATTGATCAAAAATTCAACTTTTTCGTTAGCCGAAGCAAATGTTTGGGTATTTGGTTCTACATTTTCTTTAAAGAAGGCATCAAGTGCTTCTTTGTCTTTATGCAAAGGGATCTGTCCATTGACTGGACGGTTGATCTCATTGTTCAACTTGAAATAACTCACGTCTTTCAATGCTTTTAAACTCATACGTGTACACAACCTTATCTCTAGATTTTTGACTACCGACACTATTTATTACGCAAGTGTCATAAAAAAAGAAGGACTTGTTAGTCACAGGTGACGGACAAATCCTACATATACTTTTGTAATTATGAACAAAAATATTAGCTAGCTAATTGACGAAGCTGATCTGGACGAAATCCAACAACAGTCGTTGCATCAGACGTGATTACTGGCACGCTTTGGAAGCCTTGCTCTCTTAAGAAATCGACTGCACTTGGTTCGTTGTCAATGTTGATTTCTTCAAAGTTGATATTGTTATCTGATAAAAAGCGTTTCGCCATTTTGCATTGCATGCAGTTGTTTTTTGAGAATAATTTAATATTCATGTGTCATTCCTCCAGTTCAATTCCATGTTTTTAATATAAGAATAGTATAATGGAATTTAGGAGAAAGTCAATTAGAAAATACTATATATTGTGTTTGTGAATTTCGAAAATACTATTTGTTGTGGTTTTTTAAAAGACTTTTTACAGTTTGTTTTGATAGATAGAGGGTTTGAAATGAAACAAGCTTTATCTATTGTATAAGAAAAATTGAAAAAAGTAAAAAGAAAATTGGATTGTGAAAAAAGTGTCAATTGCTTGTTTGAGAGAAGAGAAAAAGACGAAAGAAAGACTTTTCGACTTTGGAATAGGGATGGAGAAACTCTTTCGATTTGGTCGAATCTATTCAAGTCGATAGGTCGACTGGTTTAGAGAGGAAGATGAGTCTTGGAGGGAAAAGTTCTCTTGATTTTTCTTTTGAACGAGTTGTTTTTTCTTCCTGAATAATTCATAGCTCAATATTTAATCTATTTTATCGAACGAATAACCTATTTTGAAATAAGGTCAGGTATTTTCTCTAAAAATAATCTGTTTTCAGACTGTATACTCTTGGATAAAGCTTTTT
>NZ_JBSMVT010000028.1:0-38975 GCF_053760925.1 Enterococcus olivae | reverse complement strand
GAATTTGTTTTATACTTATCCATGCTTGAGTCCTTTATTATGGTCTTGGATAAGTCATCCAAGTTTCATTATAAAGGATTTTTTTGTGCATGGGAATGATGTTAAAATTTTAATGCAACACTAGTGAGGAAATAAGTAACTAATCAGTATTATTTAACTGAATTTCATTGTTTTTATTTGTAGAAATGGTCTAATTCAGGGTAAAATAACATTATATGTATGATAGGTAAAGGAGTTCTTTGAGAATGATCGAATTTTTTCTAAAAAAAGCTCAAAAAAGTAAGGATAAAGAAACTCAAAGGACTAGGGTAGGGGAACTTGCTGGAAAATTAGGCTTTCTTTCTAATATTATATTATTTATCGGGAAATTTGTGATTGGTTTTACTGCTGGATCCGTTTCGATCATGGCTGATGCTATGAACAGTTTGTCTGATACGATCTCTTCGATACTGACCTTGATCGGTTTTCGAGTCGCTTCTAAACCAGCTGACAGTGAACATCCCTATGGTCATGAGCGTTTTGAATACATCAGTGGTCTGATCATTTCCTTCATCATCATCTTTGTTGGTTTTCAATTCCTACAATCATCCATCAAAAAAATAATCGCACCTGAAAATATTAGATTATCATCGTACTTGTTTGTAGTATTGATCGTTTCGATTTTGGTTAAAATCTGGCAAGGAAGGATGTATCTGACCCTTTCTCGAAAAATCAACTCGGAGACATTGAAGGCTGCCAGCAAAGACAGCTTGAATGATGTCTATACAACAGCGGCTGTTTTGGTTAGTGCGTTGGTGGAATGGGGAACTGGTTTAAAAATCGATGGCTATGTCGGTTTTTTACTGGCACTTTATATCGTGTATAGTGGTCTTTCGATGGTCAAAGATTTTATAGGAGAATTACTTGGTAGCAGACCTACAGACAAAGAGATCAAAGAAATGGAGGATCGCTTGTCAGCGTCTACTGCAATCTTGGGCTATCACGATCTACTGGTTCACGACTATGGTCCTCAGAAACGATTTGCTTCGGTACATATCGAAGTTGATGCTAGCTGGAGTTTGACTCGAGCGCATCAAGTGATCGATCAGATAGAAAAGGATTTTCACGAGAATTTGGGTGTGGAATTGGTTTGTCATTTAGATCCCGTAGCAATTCAAGACATCGAATATTTGACAGTTTCTAATACTGTGCAGTCAATCATTTTCCAAATTGATCGGAAGTTGCGTTTGCACGATTTTCGGATAAAGAACGAGAATACACTACAATTTGATCTTGTTGTACCGGACAATTTTCACTTAACAGAAAGACAACTATTGGCAGAAATTCAGCAGTTGGTAGAGCAGACGATGGGTGACTATCAACTAGATGTGACATTTGATCATAATTATTTGTTATAAGATAAGGAGAAATAGATGGAAATTATATTTGATATGGCAATTGCGTACCAAGTCTTATGGGGATTGTTATTGATCAATACGATTGGAGCCATTATTACTGTATTCCGCAAACCTCGCTCAATCTCGAGTGTCTTGGCGTGGCTAATGACTCTAGTTTTTTTACCAGGGCTTGGTTTTATTTTGTATGCATTTTGTGGAAGAGGCATCGATGGGGAGATCATGTATCGTTTTAGCAAAGATCATCAAAATCGAATTGCTGAGATCAATGGGATCATTGAACAAAACAATCAGTATTTTCGGCAAACGGTGAAGACTGTCGAATCGGAATTATTAAAAAATTATTTTCGCAATATGGAGGAATCTCCAATCACCAAAGGAAATAAAGTGACTTTTTATACGGATGGAAAAGAAAAATTCGAAGCTTTGTTTGAAGATATTAGACAAGCAGAAGACAATGTCCATGTGGAATATTATGCTTTTTTCAACGACAAGATCGGCAATGCTTTTTTGGATGTGTTAATTGAAAAAGCCAAGGAAGGCGTCGAAGTAAGAGTTGTCTTCGATCCATGGGGTGGAAGAACCAATAAGAACTTCTTTCAACCACTGGTCGCCGTGGGAGGGAAGGTCGTGCCCTTCATCACTTCCCGTAACTTGATTCGTAAGACCCGTCTAAATTATCATTTGCACCGCAAAATCGTTGTGATCGATGGGAAAATCGGCTGGACGGGCGGCTTTAATGTGGGTGATCAGTATCTCGAGGTCACTAAGAAGTTTGGTTATTGGCGGGATACACATGCCAGAATCGTAGGAACTGCTTCGTTTACCCTTCAGGAAATCTTTATCCGCGACTGGAATGCTTCAGTCATGGATCTAAGTGACGCCCTTGAATACGAAGACCGTTATTTTGTTGTTCCTGAGAAGGAAGAGGCTGGCAATGTTAGTCTGCAAGTGGTGGCTGATGGGCCAGAAACAGAAGAGCAAATCCTCAAGGGCGGATTCACTAAAATGCTGCTGGCTGCAGAAAAAAGAGTTTGGCTGCAAAGTCCCTACCTAATCCCAGATGACTCCATGATGAATGCTCTTTTAGTTGCCGTTCGCTCAGGTGTGGATGTGCGAATCATGATTCCTTGTATGCCAGATCATCCTTTCATCTATCGGGCAACACAATATTATGCCAATTATTTACAGCGACGTGGTGTGAAGATTTATATTTATGAAGGTGGTTTTATCCATGCGAAGATGATTATTATGGATGATACAATTTCTTCATTCGGGACAACCAATCAGGACATTCGCAGCTATGCACTGAATTTTGAAGTCAGTGCCTTTGCCTATAATCGTGAAATAACGGAAGAGTTGGCACAGATTTTTGAAAAAGATATGAAACAATCGAGGTTGCTGACAAAGGAAATGATTGATAATCAAGGCTACTGGTTGAGATTCAAACAAAACTTTTCTCGACTACTTTCTCCGATTTTGTAATTTTAATGCTTTTTGCAATCCTTGGCGCGCTAAGTTATCCGCGCCTTTATTTTTACTCTCAGGGATCCATTGAAGGATCAACATAGAGAAAGAAGGCAACTTTTCTTGGATTTCTTGTAAATAATTTTGGAAATTTAGATTGTTCGTGTAGTTTTTATCGACAGTTTGCGCTAAAATTTTACTATCGGTATAAACCATGATTGTCTGTTCTTCTAATCGTTTATCCAATAAATAGTCCAGTAGCTGATTGAAGCTGGCGAATTCGGCTTGGTGGTTACTTAATTCAGGCAAAGGGAAAGATTCTTGGATATACAGATCCTGTCCTAGCAGTACTATTCCACCGCCGCTGGGACCGGGATTGCCTTTTGTTGCTGCGTCAATATATGCTTTGATCATAGAAAACTCCTTTAAAAATAGTATTGTAAAAGTGCTTTTCTATTATTATACTAAAAAATAACGAATCATGTTGGAAGGAGAGAAGAATGGAACATAAAATCCGCTGGTACTTAGAAAGTTCATTAGCCATTATTTACTGGTCATGCACATTGATCTCACTGTTTCTCAGTTTGATCTTCGTTTTAGAGAAAGCAGCAATTCATTGGAAAAGTTTCTTTTTCCTGTTTATCTTTTTAGTGCTGATTTATTTATCAAGAAAAAGAGGACTGTTTTTTGATTCAGAAGGTGTACGAATTACCTATTCAAGATTTTGGATAAAAGAGTATTATGAATACACAGAGATTAAAAAAATTTGTTTGTCTGACACTATGCTTCAGATCGAACTTGCCAACAAAGTACTAGAGTTCAAGATTCGACGGAAAACAGCACACTCTTTTTATCAGGAGATTAAATCGGTCATTCCTTTTACATTACTGGAATTTGAAAGCGAGTCATAAAGATCTTGGATTTTTATGACTCGCTTTTTTGATTTGCTAGTGCTTTTTCTTGTAAGATTCGTTATAATAGGGCTATTCTTGATTAAATTTAGATTCGAATGAAAAACGTTCGGAAAAAGGAGTGTTAGTGTGAAGTCTGATATTGAAATTGCTCAGGAAGCTGTACTAAAGCCGATTAAAGAAATCGCAAAAAAAGTAGGGCTGGAGGAGGAAAATCTTGAGCTCTATGGAAAATACAAGGCAAAGATCGATGTTTCTTCCTTACGAGAGCTTTCTAAAACACAAGGAAAACTGATCTTGGTCACTGCGATCAATCCAACACCTGCGGGAGAAGGAAAATCCACGATTTCGATTGGTTTAGCAGATAGTTTGAACCAAATCAATAAGAAGACAGTATTAGCCTTAAGAGAACCTTCCTTAGGTCCAGTAATGGGAATCAAAGGAGGGGCAACAGGTGGCGGACGAGCGCAAGTATTGCCGATGGAAGATATCAATCTTCACTTCACTGGAGATATGCATGCGATTACGACAGCCAACAATGCCTTGTCAGCACTGATCGATAATCATATCCATCAAGGAAATGAATTGAACATCGATTCTCGCCGGCTGATTTGGAAGCGTGTCGTGGATTTAAATGATCGGTCACTACGTCAAGTAGTTGTTGGTTTAGGGGGACCTTTGCAAGGTGTTCCAAGACAAGATGGCTTCGACATTACCGTTGCCAGTGAAATCATGGCGGTTCTTTGTCTGGCAAGCGATATTCAAGACTTGAAAAAACGTTTGGGGCGTATTCTGATTGGATATACTTATCAAAGAGAACCTGTGACAGTCAGCGATTTGGCTGTAGAGGGTGCTTTGGCATTGCTTTTGAAAGATGCAATAAAACCGAATTTAGTACAAACGATCGAAGGAACACCTGCATTGGTACACGGCGGTCCTTTTGCCAATATCGCTCATGGCTGCAATAGCGTACTTGCTACCAAAACAGCCTTGGTTTTAGGTGAATATGTCGTGACTGAGGCAGGATTTGGTGCGGATTTGGGAGCAGAAAAATTCCTAGATATCAAAGTGCCGAACCTTGAAAAAGCACCCGACGCTGTGGTGATCGTGGCAACGATCCGTGCGTTGAAAATGCACGGCGGTATCGAAAAAACAGAGCTTTCCGAAGAAAATGTAGAAGCAATCAAAACAGGATTTGCCAATTTAAAACGACACATCCATAATATCCAGCAATACAAATTACCGGTAGTTGTCGCTCTAAATGAATTTGTGACTGACACTGAGGCTGAATTTGAACAGCTAGAACTGCTGTGCCAACAAGAAAACGTCGTTATCCGTCGCGCCTCTGTTTGGGAAAATGGTGGAGCTGGTGGTAAAGAATTGGCAGAAGCGGTGGTTGAAGCAGTTGAGACAAACAAAGCAGACTATCAGAAATTATATGAGTATGATCTGTCGATCGAGGAAAAAATAAATACGATCATTACTACTGTATATGGGGGCAACGAAGCCATATTGACTGCGAAAGCACAGAAACAGTTGCAGAACTTTGCTCGCTTCGGCTGGGACCAATTTCCAGTTTGTATGGCAAAGACTCAATATTCTTTTTCTGATGATCCTACTCTACTTGGAGCTCCCAAGGATTTTTCAGTAACAATCCGTGAGTTTGTTCCCAAGCTAGGAGCAGGTTTTATCGTGGCTTTAACAGGAGATGTCATGACCATGCCTGGTCTGCCAAAAAAACCGGCAGCCTTAGATATGGACATCGATGAGCAGGGAAATGCTGTCGGTTTGTTTTAGAATGAACGCTGTAAGTAGACATTTCTGCTAAGGAAGTGTCTACTTTTTTGTAGGATCCGTTTGCGAAAATTATTCATAACTAACTAGTCTTTACAAAAAATGAAACAACAACTTACCATGTAAAATTCTGAAAATGAAAATTTTTATGAAAGGGGTGGCGACAATGACCGACCTTTTTGAAGAGGATTTTTCGATTTTTGACAGAGAGCAGTTTGCGTTCGAAAAAATCAAGCAAGATTTGACTGAATCTGAAGTAGAACAACTAAAAGCGAGTTTTCGGTCAGTTTGGAACAAATGGAAGCAAATTCAGTTGAATGTTTATGCTAAAATGGATCCAGAGATTTTTGGCAAACCCAAAATCGAAAGCTGGATGAATGGCTGGAATTTACGCAATCATTTCTGGAGTGCCTATCGAGCCACTGATCGACAAAATGAAAATGCTTGTCTAGGTGTGCTGTTGAATAAAAAACAACTGCAGATCTATTTGATGTTTCAACATTATCAGAGTGAGAAAAGAACCGGAAGTGTAGACGCATATAATCAGCTTTTAAAAAAACTTTCAGCATGGAGTGCCGGCAGAGACACCAATAACTACTATATTTGGCGCCAACAGGAGCATGAGCTAACAGATCATCTTCTCTTAAATACGTATTTGACAGAGACGAAAAATCAAGAGCTGTTCATAAAAAGTCTGGAAGACAAGACCTTCCAATTAGGCGCTTTCTATTTTCGAGAGCCTCAAATCAAGAATGTCGAAGAAAAGATTTTAAAAAGTCTTCGAGAATTATCGGAATTGTATCTGTCTTTAATTTCAGAGTGAAAAAAAGATGAGATCATCCCGTTTTTTAAAGAACTTTTTTTGATTTACAGGAGTCTAAGATATTTATTTCTCAGTCTTTACGTTATAATCAGTAAAAAGATTTCTTCTCTATCTATTATTTGTTATGATTAAGAGAATAGAGATCTGAACTGATCTTGTCTTTATTTTGGTGGAAAAATATGTTCAGTCAACTTTTTATTTGCTCAGGAGGGATTTCATGGGAGAAGCAGCAGATGTTTTTTTAAGCAGTTTTAACCGGATTGAAAAATGGTTGCGTTCAGAATTAAACAATCCGAAAAATATGGGCTTTAGTCAAATGGTTCGGAAGTTGTGTACACGTCAAGATCTACCTGTACAAAAGTATGAAGATGACTTGTTGCAAATCTCTCAATTGAGAAATGCGATTGTCCATGAGAAGGTCGGTGAAAATTTTGTGATCGCTGAACCGAACCAATGGCTAGTCAATCGAATCCGAAAAATAGAAACAGAATTGCTACAGCCTGAACTTGTCTTGCCACGATTTGGCAAACATGTTACCGGCTTTGAACAGGATATCTCAATCAAAGAATTGTTACGAATCGTTGCGGAGAAACGCTACTCTCAGTTTCCTCTATACAAACAGGGAGATTTCCAAGGATTGATCACCTTAAAAGCGTTGGGTTACTGGTTTGCCAAAGAAAGCCTCAAAGAAGAGATCAAACTGGAGGATCGTACAGCTAAAGAATTGATTATTTGGGATGGCAAACAGACGAATTATGCTTTTGTGTCACGGTATACTGCCGTTACTGAGATTGAGCGGATGTTTCACGACAATGGAGTACTGGATGCTATTTTGATTACAACCGATGGCAATCCTAACGGCAATTTGTTAGGGATCATTCGCCCGAGGGATATTTTTATATTATAAGAAAAGAGTTGAAGTATGTGTTAGCTGTTTATTTTTTATTAAGTGCGGTGATCGTGGGTATCGATCAATGGGTCAAGTACTGGACGGTCTCTAATTTTCAATTAGGTGAAACGCAAACGGTCATTCCGAATGTTTTTTCTTTGACCTATATCCAAAATACTGGTGCTGCCTGGAGTATATTCGAAGGACAAATGCTGTTTTTTGCAGTAATTACCGTGATTGCGGTCACTGTCGTCACGTATTTGCTGATTCGTTACCGTAAAGAAAACAAATTTTTTACGATTGGTCTTTCTCTAGTACTTGCTGGAGCGATCGGTAATTTTATTGATCGGATGCGTGTCGGCTTTGTAGTGGACATGTTCCAAACAGATTTTATGAACTTTCCGATTTTTAATGTAGCTGATGTTTCCTTAGTCATCGGAGTAGGTCTGATTTTTATTTATACAATTTTCGATGAAAAGATGAAAGGAAAGTAGCATGGATAAATTAGAAGTACGAATCACTGATGAAAAAGGGCGCGTGGACAAGGTTCTCGCCGATGCACTAAAAGACCACAGCCGATCACAGATTCAACAGTGGTTGAAGGAAGAGGCTGTCTTGTTGGATGACCAGCCTGTAAAAGCCAATTACAAAGTAAAAACCGGAGATCATTTGATTATCTCTATTCCTGAACCAGAAACATTGGATGTCGTGGCGGAGGATCTGCCTTTAGAGATCGTTTATCAGGATGAAGATGTTGCGGTGATCAATAAAGCTCAGGGAATGGTGGTCCATCCGTCTGCGGGTCATCCTAATGGCACATTAGTCAATGCGTTACTGTATCATTTGAAGGATCTTTCTAGTATCAACGGAATCATTCGTCCAGGGATCGTCCACAGAATCGATAAGGATACCTCTGGCTTGCTAATGATCGCCAAAAATGATGCCGCTCATGAAGCGTTAGCCAAACAACTGAAGGATAAAACTACTTTAAGAAAATATATTGCCTTAGTTCACGGAAATATTGCCCATGAAAAAGGGACGATCAATGCACCGATCGGACGTTCTAAGGTCAATCGAAAGATGCAAGCAGTGATGGAAGAAGGCAAGTCAGCAGTGACTCATTTTACTGTTTTGGAACGATTTGGAGACTTTACCCTGGTTCAATTGCAGCTAGAAACCGGTCGAACACACCAGATTCGGGTTCACATGCAGTATATTGGTTATCCTCTTGCTGGAGATCCTGTTTATGGACCAAAGAAAACCTTAAAAGGGAATGGACAGTTTCTGCATGCGAAGCTGTTAGGGTTTGTCCATCCAAAGACGCAGGAACAAATGACTTTTGAAGCACCACTACCAACGATCTTTGAAAAAAACTTGGAGAAATTACGTAAAATCAATTGATTTTT
This sequence comes from Enterococcus olivae, assembly GCF_053760925.1. Lineage (NCBI taxonomy): Bacteria > Bacillati > Bacillota > Bacilli > Lactobacillales > Enterococcaceae > Enterococcus > Enterococcus olivae. The sequence goes on along the minus strand of NZ_JBSMVT010000028.1, from coordinate 30,291 downwards.
CTTGAGAAAAATAGTATAGTTATTTCAATTAAATAAATGCAACTGATCCTTTAAGTTAGTCCTGTGAGGCTAAGAAGGAAGTGAATCAAGTAGTCGCTCTGTCTGCGGGCAGTAGAAGCTATTTGAATGGATGAATTGTCTTCTTTTTTAGAATACGATCATTTAGCTGAACTTCTCTCCTACCTTCACGAGGTAGGAGTTTTTTTATGCATATAAATTCATAAGGAGGAAGAAACATGCCGAAAAAGGAAGTCATTGATGCGGTAACGATGAAACGTGCATTAACACGAATCACTTATGAAATCATCGAGAGAAATCGAGGAATCGACAATTTGGTATTAGTAGGAATTAAAACGAGAGGAATCTACATTGCCAATCGCATCGCCCAACGTTTAGAGCAGTTGGAAAATGTCTCTGTTCCTGTAGGAGAATTAGATATCACGCTTTATCGAGACGATAACAAAAGGGAAGGGATTGAAGCCGAACTTCACGCCTCTGATATTCCTGCTTCTCTAGAAGGAAAAGAAGTGATCCTAGTAGACGATGTTTTATATACGGGGCGTACGATTCGTGCAGCACTGGATGCAGTCATGGATCTAGGTCGTCCTAAAAGAATCTCATTGGCTGTCCTTGTTGATCGAGGACATCGTGAACTACCTATCCGAGCAGATTTTGTTGGTAAGAATATCCCAACGGCTCAGACGGAAGAAATTATTGTAGAAGTGGAAGAGACAGACGGTCAAGACCGGATCTTGATCAATCGCAAGGAGGACTAGCAAATAAAATGACAAAGAAAGAATTTAGAAACCCAGAAGCCGTATTGGATATTCATGACAAACCAGGATTTTTCCCTTGGCTGGGCCTTAGTTTACAGCATTTATTCACCATGTTTGGAGCAACTGTATTAGTACCGATTTTAGTTGGCTTGGAACCAAGTATCGCTTTGTTCAGCTCAGGAATCGGAACCTTGCTTTATATCCTGATCACTAAAGGGAAAGTACCCGCTTATCTAGGAAGTAGCTTTGCCTACATCACAGCAATGCAGTCGTTGATGTCAACTGCTGGTTATCCAGCAGTTGCACAAGGCATCATTTATTCAGGAGTTGTTTATCTGATCGTAGCGGTGATCATTTCAAGAGTCGGCTCACAGTGGATCGACAAGATTTTACCACCGATCGTTGTTGGCCCTGTGATTATGGTCATCGGACTGGGGCTGGCTAGTACGGCAGCGCAAAACGCTATGTTTAGCGAGGGTGAATACGATGCAAAATTCTTCATGGTAGCATTAGTCACATTAGGAATCACGATCTTTTTCAACATGTTTTTAAAAGGCTTCATGAGTTTGATCCCGATCTTATTGGGGATCGTCGGTGGTTACTTGTTTGCCTTGGCGGTAGGAATCGTTGATCTGGCACCTGTCTTAGCTGCTCCATGGCTGGCTGTTCCAGATTTCCAGCTGATGTTCGTTGATTACCAATTTGAATTTTCAATGGCTGCCTTAGTTAGTATGGCACCAATAGCTTTTGTTACTATGACCGAGCACATGGGCCACTTGATGGTCTTGAGCAAAATCACTAAAAGAGATTTCTTCAAAGAACCAGGCTTACAGAAAACCTTGTTTGCTGATGGCTTGTCAACAATCATCGGTGGTTTGATCGGTGGTCCTCCAACAACAAGCTACGGAGAAAATATTGGTGTGCTAGCTATTACTAAAGTACACAGTGTCTTTGTTCTTGGTGGTGCCGCAGCTTTAGCGATCTGCTTCAGTTTTGTTGGAAAAGTCAGCAGTCTGATTTTAAGCATTCCTAATCCAGTTATCGGAGGAATTAGTTTCCTGTTGTTCGGAGTAATTGCTTCCAGTGGTTTAAGAATTTTGATCGATAACAAGATCGACTATGACGAAAAACGTAATTTGGTCATCACTGCAGCGATTTTAGTTGTAGGGATCGGCGGTGCTTACTTGAAAATTGGAAACTTTGAATTGACAAGTATGGCATTGGCAACATTGATTGGGATTGTCTTGAATTTGATCTTACCCGCTAAGGCAAGAAGCGAAGTCCAGTAGGAGGGAAAACACGTGATCATCAAATCAGAACGAGTGAGTTTAAAACATTTATTAACAGTAGAAGCATTAACAGATCAAGAAGTGATGGGGCTTATACGACGAGGCCAAGAATTTAAGCGCGGTGCGAAATGGACACCTGAAAAGGATCAGTATTTTGCAACTAATTTGTTTTTTGAAAACAGTACCCGTACACATAAAAGTTTTGAAGTCGCTGAAAAGAAGCTAGGATTGAATGTCATAGAATTTGACGCTTCAACTAGTTCTGTACAAAAAGGTGAAACGCTATATGACACTGTTTTAACTATGTCGGCAATTGGCGTTGATGTTGCAGTTATTCGCCACGGTGATGAAAATTATTATGACGAATTGATTCAAAGCCGCACGATTCAATGCAGTATCATCAATGGCGGTGACGGTAGTGGCCAGCATCCAACACAATGCTTGCTTGATCTGCTAACGATCTACGAAGAATTTGGTTCCTTTGAGAATTTGAAAGTAGCGATCGTTGGCGACATTACCCACTCTCGAGTGGCCAAATCTAATATGCAGATGCTGAAACGCTTGGGGGCACAGGTGTATTTCTCGGGGCCAGAAACCTGGTACGATCGCTCTTTTGAGGTTTATGGACATTATCTGCCTTTAGATGAGCTTGTTTCAGAGGTAGATGTGATGATGCTCCTTCGAGTACAGCACGAACGACATGATGAGAACGAAAGCTTTTCAAAAGAAGAGTATCATCAAAAGTATGGTCTAACGATCGAACGTGCAAACAAAATGAAAGAAAAGGCGATCATCATGCATCCAGCTCCGGTCAATCGGGATGTTGAAATTGCTGATTCATTGGTTGAAAGCTACAAATCACGAATTGTTACTCAAATGTCAAATGGCGTCTTCGTCCGTATGGCAATTTTAGAAGCTATTTTAGAAGGTAAATCATAAGGAGGAATTGGAAATGAGCACACTAATAAAAAATGGGAAGATCCTTTCTCACGAGAATCAATTAACAAGCGTAGATGTTTGGATCGAAGCTGGGAAAATCCACGCGATCGGTGAAAACTTTGACAACGAATCCTTTGATCAAGTCGTTGATGCAAAAGGACAATTAATCACTCCAGGATTAGTGGATGTCCATGTTCATTTTAGAGAGCCTGGCTTTACCTACAAAGAAACAATTGCAACGGGGAGTCTGGCAGCAGCTCGGGGCGGTTTTACGACCGTTTGTGCGATGCCGAATCTGGATCCAGTTCCTGACACAGTCGAAAAATTTCAAGCGGTTCAGGAAATCATTGATCGCGATGCTGTTGTTAAAGTACTACAGTATGCACCGATCACTGAAGAACTTCGCAGTGAAACACTCGTTGATCAAGAAGGCTTGAAAAAAGCTGGCGCTTTTGCATTCACTAATGACGGGGTAGGAGTTCAAACAGCTGGGACGATGTATCTTGCCATGAATGAAGCCGCAAAAAATAATATGGCGATCGTTGCTCACACAGAGGATGAATCTTTATTGTTTGATGGAGTTATGCATAAAGGCAAACGCTCAGAAGAACTGGGATTGCCAGGTATCATGAGTGTCACAGAGTCTTCACAGATTGCTAGAGACTTATTGTTAGCAGAAGAAACAGGTGTCCATTACCATGTTTGTCACGTTTCGACGAAAGAAAGTGTTCGTGTGATCCGTGAAGCAAAACAAGCAGGAATTCATGTGACTGCAGAAGTCTGTCCTCACCACTTGGTACTTGTGGATGAAGATATTCCGGAAGATCATGGCTTTTGGAAAATGAATCCACCATTGAGAGCGACAGATGATCAAAAAGCATTGATCGAGGGCTTACTGGATGGAACGATCGATTGTATTTCAACTGACCATGCGCCTCATGGAACAGAAGAAAAATGCCAATCATTTGTTCATTCGCCATTTGGTATCGTAGGTTCAGAATATGCTTTCCAAATGGTTTACACAAATTTTGTAAAAACTGGGATCTTCACTTTGGAACAAGTCATTGACTGGATGGCTGTTAAACCAGCCGAAATTTTTGGGTTAGAAGCCACAGGTCGCTTGACGATCGGTGCCCCTGCAGACTTGGCCATCTTTGACTTGGAGACAGAATATGTAGTGGATGATAAGCAATTCTTGTCAAAAGCTGTCAATACACCGTTTGTTGGCTGGAAATTGTATGGTGACACTTTATATACCTTTGTAGACGGAAAACTTGTATGGCAAAAGGATGGGAGATAGAATGAAGCGCTGGTTGATATTAGAAGATGGTACCTATTTTGAAGGAGAAGGCTTTGGTGCTGAGGTCAATGTTTTTGGAGAGATTGTTTTTACCACTAGCATGACAGGTTACCAAGAGACTATCACCGATCAAAGTTTTAACGGACAGATCATTACATTTACGTATCCAATGGTTGGAAATTATGGAGTGAACCGGGACGATTATGAATCGATCGCGCCAACTTGTAAAGGTGTGGTAGTCAAGGAACACGCCCGTCGTGCCAGTAACTGGCGTAATCAAATGACACTGGATGAATTTTTGACGCGTAAAGAGATTCCAGGAATCTCAGGGATTGATACCCGCGCCCTGACCCGCAAGATTCGCGAACACGGGACGATGAAAGCAAGTATCGTTGACAGTGGTGATACCTTTGAACATGCTTATGATCAGTTGAAGGCGGCTGTTTTACCAACCAACCAAGTGGAGCAAGTCTCTACTGCAAAGCCTTATCCAAGTCCGGGAACAGGACACAATGTTGTGGTAATCGATTTTGGTTTGAAGCACAGTATCATGCGCGAGCTTTCAAAACGTAACTGCAACTTAACGGTTCTGCCGTACAATACCACTGCCGAAGAGATCTTAGAGTTGTCTCCGGATGGCGTGATGTTAACGAATGGACCTGGAGATCCGAAAAGTGTACCCGAAGCCATTGAAATGATTCGTAACATTCAAGGAAAAGTACCGATCTTTGGTATTTGCTTAGGTCATCAGCTGTTCGCACTAGCGAATGGTGCGGATACCTACAAAATGAAATTTGGCCATCGCGGATTAAACCATCCGGTCAGAGAAATCGCTACAGGAAGAATTGATTTCACCTCGCAAAACCATGGATTTGCTGTCGATGAACAATCGATCGATCCAGAGAATTTGATCGTCACACACGTGGAGGTCAACGATGAGACGATCGAAGGCGTACGTCATCGCCGCTATCCAGCTTTCAGTGTGCAGTATCATCCAGATGCCGCCCCTGGACCGCATGACGCGGCTCATTTATTCGATGAATTTTTAGAAATGATGGTTGCATGGAAGGAGCAGAACTAAATTGCCAAAACGTACAGATATTAAGAAGATCATGGTTATCGGTTCTGGACCGATCGTCATTGGACAAGCTGCAGAATTTGATTATGCAGGCACGCAAGCCTGTCTGGCACTAAAAGAAGAAGGATATGAAGTAGTCTTGGTCAACTCAAACCCAGCTACGATCATGACCGACAAAGAGATCGCAGACCAAGTCTATATCGAACCAATCACTTTTGAATTTGTTTCGAGAATCTTGCGAAAAGAATTGCCGGATGCTATTTTACCAACATTGGGTGGACAAACTGGGTTGAATATGGCTATGGAATTAGCGAAATCAGGAATTTTGGATGAGCTTGAAATCGAGTTGCTGGGAACAAAACTGACAGCAATCGATCAAGCAGAAGACAGAGATTTGTTCAAAAAGTTGATGGAAGATCTGGATCAACCAATCCCTGAATCAGCAATCGTGACAACTGTTGAAGAAGCTGTTGATTTTGCCAATTCTATTGGCTATCCAATCATTGTTCGTCCCGCTTTTACCTTAGGAGGAACTGGCGGTGGGATGTGTGACAATGAAGAAGAGTTGCGTCACATCGCAGAAAATGGTTTGAAGCTCTCACCAGTCACACAATGTTTAATCGAACGAAGTATTGCTGGTTTCAAAGAGGTCGAATACGAAGTGATGAGAGATTCTGCGGACAATGCCATTGTGGTTTGTAACATGGAAAACTTTGACCCGGTAGGTATCCATACAGGAGACTCGATTGTCTTTGCCCCAAGTCAAACTCTTTCTGACTATGAATATCAAATGCTACGTGATGCTTCTCTATCGATCATTCGTGCCTTGAAAATCGAAGGAGGCTGTAATGTCCAATTGGCATTGGACCCTCATAGTTTCAATTACTACGTGATCGAAGTCAACCCACGTGTTTCTCGCTCTTCAGCTTTGGCTAGTAAAGCGACTGGGTATCCGATCGCCAAGTTGGCAGCGAAGATCGCTGTTGGTCTTACATTGGATGAGATGAAAAATCCTGTAACAGAAACAACTTACGCTGAATTTGAACCAGCCTTAGACTATGTTGTTGCCAAGATTCCTCGCTGGCCTTTTGATAAATTTGAGACCGGTGAACGCCTACTGGGAACGCAAATGAAGGCAACTGGGGAAGTCATGTCGATTGGTCGAAATATTGAAGAATCCCTATTAAAAGCTGTACGTTCTTTGGAGATCGGCACTTACCATTTAGAAATCAAAGAGTTGGCCGAAACAACGGATTCCGAATTAACGGATAAAATCGTCAAAGCGCAGGATGATCGCCTCTTCTATTTGGCAGAAGCGATTCGCCGAGGCTATACAGTGGAAGAATTAGCAGAATTGACTAAGATCGATCTCTTTTTCTTGGATAAACTGTTACACATCATCGAGATCGAACAAGAACTTGCAAAGCAAGCCAACGATAGCGATGTCTTAAAAATCGCTAAACAAAATGGCTTTACAGATCGTAAAATCGCAGAGCTTTGGAAGACAAGTGAACAAGTAGTTCGTGAACTACGTTTGGAGAAAGGTCTACAACCAGTTTACAAAATGGTCGATACCTGTGCTGCTGAATTTGAATCATCTACGCCTTATTTTTACAGTACCTATGAGCTTGAAAACGAAAGCATTCGCAGTGAAAAGCCTTCTGTCTTAGTTTTGGGTTCCGGACCGATCCGAATTGGTCAAGGTGTAGAGTTTGATTATGCGACCGTCCATTCTGTCAAGGCGATCCAAGCGGCTGGCTATGAAGCAGTGATCATGAACAGCAATCCAGAGACCGTTTCAACAGATTTCTCGATCTCGGATAAACTATACTTTGAACCATTAACGTTAGAAGATGTCTTAAATGTCATTGATTTGGAAAAACCGATCGGAGTGATCGTTCAATTTGGTGGTCAAACAGCAATCAACTTAGCGGAGCCTTTGGTAAAAGCTGGCATTAAGATTTTGGGCACAAGCATTGAAGATTTGGATCGTGCAGAAAATCGTGACTTGTTCGAACAGGCTCTAAAAGCTCTGGACATCCCACAACCTCCAGGTGATACTGCTACCAACGCAGAAGAAGCGGTAGCGATCGCTACTCGTATCGGGTATCCAGTACTTGTTCGTCCAAGCTATGTTTTAGGCGGTCGTGCGATGGAAATCGTGGAAAATCAAAATGATCTGGAAGACTACATGAAACATGCGGTTAAAGCCTCTCCAGAGCATCCAGTATTGGTCGATCGCTACCTTCTTGGAAAAGAATGTGAAGTTGATGCAATTTGTGATGGAAAAACGGTCTTGATTCCGGGTATAATGGAGCATATCGAACGTGCGGGAGTCCATTCAGGTGATTCGATGGCAGTTTATCCGCCGCAAAACCTATCGGATGAGCTGATTGCAACCATTGAAGATTATACGAAACGTTTGGCATTAGGTTTGAACTGTATCGGTATGATGAATGTTCAATTTGTCATCCATGAAAATCAAGTCTATGTGATTGAAGTTAATCCGCGTGCCAGCCGAACAGTGCCATTCTTAAGCAAAGTGACGGGGATTCCAATGGCGCAAATTGCAACAAAAGCAATCTTGGGACAAGAATTGACAGAGCTTGGTTATGAAGACGGCTTGTATCCTGAATCTCGTGAGGTTCATGTTAAAGCACCAGTCTTCTCATTCACTAAACTATTGAAGGTCGATACTTATTTAGGACCAGAAATGAAATCAACTGGTGAGGTCATGGGCTCAGATAGTAATCTAGAAAAAGCCTTGTACAAAGCTTTCGAAGCATCCGGGCTGCATATTCCGGAGTTTGGATCAGTCTTGTTTACAATTGCTGATGAGACAAAAGAAGAAGCTTTGGCCTTGGCTAAGCGTTTTTCAGACATTGGCTTCATCCTGACTGCGACTAGCGGAACCGCAGAATATTTTGAGTCACATGGCTTGAACGTGAAAAAAATAGCAAAAATCAAAGAATCAAATGGTGAAACAGTCTTGGATATCATCCGTAACGGCAATACCCAAGCTGTCATCAATACGATGGATAAGAATCGCCAAAATGCTTCTCAAGACGGATTTTTGATTCGTCGTGAAGCGGTGGAACATGGTGTGCCTCTGTTCACTTCATTAGATACTGCAGATGCAATCTTAAAAGTAATGGAGTCTCGCGTCTTTTCTACCAAAGCGATCTAGTAAAGAAAGGACGAATCACATGAAACAAGAGATGATGGAGATCACTTCTCAACGCCAACTGGCACCACGTATTTATGAGATGACTGTCAAAGGAGCGCTTGTCGAACAGATGAGCGTCTCGGGACAGTTCATCCATATCCGAGTTCCTCGCAATGATCTGTTGTTAAGAAGACCGATCAGCATCAATAATATTGATCATGAAGCAGGAACGTGTCGAACCATCTATCGAATCGAAGGAGACGGAACACGGGTGTTCTCTGAAATGAAAGCTGGCGATAAGCTAGACGTGATGGGACCGTTGGGAAATGGTTTCCAGCTCTCTGATATTCATGAAGGTGACACAGTTTATATAGTAGGTGGAGGAATCGGTATTCCACCATTGTATGAGCTCTCAAAGCAAGTGATTGCACTAGGAGCTAGACCAGTCCATTTTTTAGGTTATGCCTCTAAAGAAGTCATGTACTATGAAGAAGAGTTTCGTGCATTGGGAGAGACACGGATTGCCACAGACGATGGGACTTATGGCGTCCACGGAAATGTGGGTAATTTATTATTAGCAGCTTCTGAGATACCGCAAGCCGTTTTTTCGTGTGGAGCAAACGGAATGCTGCGTGCTGTCGAACAGCTCTATCTAGGGAAAGTCAACAATGTTCAGCTATCACTTGAAGCACGAATGGCTTGTGGAATGGGTGCCTGTTATGCTTGTGTCTGTCATTTGCAAGATGACGAAACCGGTCAGAAGAGTTTGAAAATTTGTGATGAAGGACCGATCTTCCCAGCAGGAAAGGTGGTATTATGATGACAAATCCTTTGGCTGTGCATTTACCTGGACTTGATCTGAAAAATCCGATCATTCCTGCCAGTGGTTGTTTTGGCTTTGGAAAAGAATACGATACTTACTACAATATTGATCAACTGGGTTCTGTGATGATTAAAGCCACTACTCCTGAGCCCCGCTTTGGCAATCCAACGCCTCGTATCGCTGAGACACCTAGTGGGATGCTGAATGCCATCGGTCTACAAAATCCTGGTTTAGAAGTGGTTTTCAATGAGATTTTGCCAGAGCTGCATCAAAAACATCCAGATTTACCGATTATTGCCAATGTTGCTGGCTCTACGGAACAAGACTATGTGACAGTCTGCCGAGAAATTTCCAAAGCGCCGAATGTCAAAGCGATCGAGCTGAATGTGTCTTGTCCAAATGTCAAGCATGGCGGGATCAGTTTTGGTACAGATCCAACAGTGGCTCGCCAATTGACAGAAGCTGTCAAAAAAGTTTCCTCTGTACCGATCTATGTTAAACTTTCACCTAATGTGACCGATATTGTTCCTATCGCCAAAGCGATCGAAGCTGGTGGCGCTGATGGCTTTACGATGATCAATACACTTTTAGGTATGCGCATTGATTTGAAGACCCGGAAACCAATCATTGCCAACCAAACGGGTGGTTTGTCTGGTCCGGCGATCAAACCGGTGGCGATTCGGCTGATCAATCAGGTAGCTAATTCTTCGGATCTGCCTATCATTGGAATGGGTGGCGTTATGACGGTGGATGATGTGTTGGAAATGTATCTAGCCGGTGCCAGTGCTGTTGGGGTAGGAACGGCAAACTTTACTGATCCTTATATTTGTCCTAAATTGATTGACGCTTTACCGATTCGAATGGCCGAATTAGGGATCGAATCCCTTGAAACCCTAACCAAACAAGTAAGAGAGGAAAGAAATCAATGATCGAACGCCCTATTATTGCCTTAGATTTTCCATCAAAAAAAGAAATTGAAACGTTTTTAGCAAAATTTCCCGAAAACGAAAAGTTGTTCGTAAAGGTAGGAATGGAGATTTTTTATCAGGAAGGACCTGAAATCGTTCGCTGGTTAAAAGAACAGGGGCATGATATTTTCTTGGATTTGAAGTTACATGATATTCCTAATACTGTTGAGCGTGCAATGACTAGACTGGCAAATTTAGGTGTAGCGATTACCAATGTTCATGCCGCTGGAGGCATTGAAATGATGGCTGCTGCCAAACGTGGTTTGACTGCTGGTACAAAAAAAGGGGCGCAGGTGCCCCAACTGATCGCTGTCACTCAACTAACTTCTACAGGCGAAGAACAAATGCAAAAAGAGCAGCTCATCTCAGCTACTTTGGAAGAAAGTGTCTTGAATTATGCCAAATGTGCTGAAAAAGCTGGTTTGGACGGCGTTGTCTGTTCTGCGCTGGAAGCAGCCAAAATCCATGAAGCAACTTCGGACGATTTCATGTGTCTAACACCAGGAATTCGTCCGAGTGGTGCTGCTGTGGGTGATCAAAAGCGAGTGGTAACACCTGCGATCGCCAAAGAAATTGGTTCAAGTGTTATTGTTGTTGGTCGTCCTGTCACACAGGCAGCTGATCCAGTGGCCGCTTACTTAGCTATAAAAAACGAATGGAATGGAGAATCACTTTAATGACTACAATTGAAACGAAAATCGCCAAAGATTTATTAGATATCGAAGCAGTATTTTTAAGCCCAAACGACCCATTTACTTGGGCAAGTGGCATCAAAAGTCCGATTTACTGCGACAATCGTATCACGATGAGCTATCCGGAGGTTCGCAAAGCAATCGCTCAAGGACTGGCAGATAAAATCAAAGCTGCTTATCCAGAGGTTGAGGTGATTGCTGGAACAGCTACAGCTGGGATTCCTCACGCTGCCTGGGTCGCAGACATCTTGAACTTGCCAATGGTCTATATCCGCAGTAAAGCTAAGGATCATGGAAAGGGCAATCAAATTGAAGGTCGGATTGAAAAAGGTCAGAAAATGGTCGTTATCGAAGATTTGATTTCTACAGGTGGTAGTGTACTAGAAGCATGTGAAGTAGCTGAACGTGAAGGTGCCGATGTAGTGGGTGTTTCTGCTATCTTTACTTATGAATTACCCAAAGGTCTGGCAAACTTCGAAAACGCTAAAATCCCTTTGACAACACTAACGAACTATTCTACACTGGTTGAAACAGCGCTTACTTCAGAATATATCAATGAAGCTGATTTGGAGTTGCTACAGGCTTGGAAACAAGATCCAGAGAACTGGATCTCAAAATAAGAAAGTTGTAAAATCGCTCTTATTGTATTAAGGGCGATTTTACCAGTTTATAAATTTGATGAGAAGGTGAGAGAAACAGTGATCAATTTGCCGATAATCTTAAGTTACTTTGCTACTTTTATGGCACTAGCCATGATGTTTTATTCTGTGAAGTATCGAAATGCTGAAAAGTCGTATTTCTTTATTTTGTTGTCATTCCAGGCCTTTCTCTATACCTTTGGTTATTTATTGGAACTCCAGTCAGAGAATCTATTCGAAGCTCTCTATAGTGTTAGAATTCAGTATATGACCTTCCCATTTATTCTTCCTAGCTGCTATTTGTTTTTAAGAGACACCTTTGGAAAAAAGAAGCTGTCTATGATCCAAGCAGGGGCGTTGTTTCTTGTACCCATGGTCACACTGATAGCTATGCAAAGCTATCCACATACACATGTCTTTTATACAGAGGTAGCTTATATTTCCAATCGGATCTTTGCGAATGCACTTATTTCACCGGGTCCTTGGTATCACGTACATAGTATTTACAGCTACCTCATTATTGTTTGTATTTTTGGTCTACTTTTTGAAGTGTATTTCGGAGAAAATCAGTTGAAGAGAAAGCAAAGTATTCCTTTGATGATCGGTTTTTCTGCACCAGTCGCAGCTAGTATGGCTTATTTGCTGTTCAAACAGGAGGTTTTTTATGATTTTACGCCAATCGCGACGGCTTTTTCTACAGCGACGCTGATTTATTGTGCCAATTATCAAGACTTATTGCAGGTAGTACCGCTGGCAAAAAATCAGCTGATCAGCTCAATGGAAGATGCCTTTATCGTTTTTGATCGTGAATTCTGCTTTATCGATGCCAATGCTTCTGCAAAAATCATTTTACCTCAACTAGCTGAACTGGTTCCTGGAGATGAAATGTCAATGATTTGGGATTTTTATGAACAGGAGCAAGTCACATTAACAGTCAAAGATCAGGAACGAATCTTTGAGATTACGCCACCTCAGCAAGTGGAACAACTGCGCAATGGCGCCGTATATGTTGTTTTACATGACGTTACTGAAAAAGAAGAGTTATTGAAAGAGCTGCATGAACAGGCGATGTACGATTATCTGACGGATGTTTACAATCGTAGAGCTTTTTTTAAAAAAGCTGAAGAACGTATAATAGCTACTCAGAATCAAAATGATCGTGTCGTGATGCTACTAGACATCGACAACTTTAAAGAGATTAATGACCGTTATGGACATCCCTGTGGCGATACCATTCTAAAGCGACTCTGTGAAGAAATTCGTAACAATCGACAAATATTGATTCCAGATACTGTTTTTGGTCGTTATGGAGGTGAAGAATTTGCTTTCTTGTTTACCTCGCTCAGTCATGAACAAGCGATTGCTTTTGCAGACTCTTTTAGGAAACGAATCTCTGAAATGCAGATCTCTTGGCAAAACCATTTGATCCATCTAACAATCAGTGTTGGAGTTAGCTATGCTGAAACTGGTGAACAACAGACACTGGAAGAATTGCTGCTACAATCTGATATTGCGCTGTATCAAGCAAAACAAGCAGGAAAAAATAAAGTCTGCTTATATAATAACATTCAAAATATTCATGGGTTTTCTGATGCAAAATAATTCTCATTTTTAGGAAAATTTGTTAGCATAAAGTGCGGTCATAGAAAGCGTGACCCCAAAGGAGGAAATTCATTGAAGAAAAAAAGGAATATGGATGTGGAATGGAGCTACAAGGGTGCCAACGGACCAAGATATTGGCATACGCTATGTGACTGGTATGCAGAGGGAGCAAAATTTCCTTATCAATCACCTATCCATCTTCACCACAATGAAACAAAAGAGATGGGCGATGAAGTTCTTTCTTTCCATTACAAAAAAGAAAAATTCACTGAAAAAGAATTTAAAAATACGATCCACTTTGTTCCCTACGATACCGAAAGCTATGTGGTCTTCAAGGGTGTAGAGTATCATTTGACGGACATTCATTTTCACATGCCTAGCGAACACATTATTGATGAAACGCAGACAGAGCTTGAATTTCATTTGGTACATACAAATAAGGATCAGGAAAATTTAGTCGTTGGTGTCTTATTTAATTTAACAGATAAACCAAATTGGATCTGTAATGGACAAGACGATAGTATCTGGGATTTTGAACAACATACTCAATGGTTTGATCCTTCTATCTTTCTGCCGAAAAAACAAAGCCATTTCCACTATGTTGGCTCACTGACAACGCCGCCGACAATGGGGCCAGTCAACTGGTTTGTTTTCGATACGGTAGGGGAAATGAGTCGTCTATTTATCGAAGAGTTTCGTGAAGAAGTATTGGAAAACAATAACCGTCCGATTCAAGATACAAAGGATAGAGCTATCTTTTATTGTGAATAGGAAGAAGCGATTGTTTAGACTCAAAAAGAGCTGTCTGCCACTAGAAAGTGACAGGCAGCTCTTTTTATGCCTTTAATTTCAGCACATTCTCTTCATGAGGCGTGACATAGTAGGTTTTCTGATTTTCGTAAATGACATAACCCGGTTTAGATCCATTGGGTTTGCGGATATGTTTGACTTGAACCAAATCAACAGGTACTTGCGCTGATTGACGATATTTAGAATAATAAGCAGCAAGTTCAGCGGCTTCTAGAATCGTTTCATCGGATGGGTCACTGCTGCGAATAATCACATGTGAGCCAGGGATGTCTTTTGCATGCAGCCAATAATCTGTTTTTCGAGCTGTTCGCAAGGTCAGTTGATCGTTTTGCAAATTGTTTTTCCCAACGAAAATTTCTGTACCGTCTGAAGAAAGAAATTTATCTGGCTGAGATTTTTTCTCGCGTTTCTTTTTTTTCGTCTGACGATTTTTTAGATACCCTTGGTCGATCAGTTCTTCTCTAATATAGGGAATCTCCAAGGGTCCAGCAATCTCTAGTTGAGAAAGTACGGATTCCAGATAAGTTAGTTCATTTTTGGTTTCTTCGATTTGTTGTCCTACCAACTTGACTGCATTTCTTAGTTTTTGATAACGAGTAAAATATTTTTGGGCATTCTGGTTGGTAGTCAAAGCAGGGTCTAAGACGATTGCTATAGGCTGGTTTTCCTCGTAATAGTTTTCCAGAGTTACAGAATCAATGCCTCGAGGAACTTGTGCCATAAAAGTCGTCAACAGTTCACCTTTTTGTCGGAACAGCTCAGCACCTTCGGAATCCTTCAACGTTTGCTGGCGTTTTTTCAATTTCAGTTGATTACGTTTGTATTCATTCTCAACTTTTTTTAATAGCTCACCCGCTTGTTGTTTGACGCGGTCCCGTTCTGCTTTATCGTGATAAAAGGCATCCAGTAAAGCACTGAGAGAATCGAAAGTTTGGCTCTCTGTGCCAAGTGACTCTAAGGAAGGATACGGGACTGGCGTGAAAAATTCTTTTTTTTCTGTGCGAGTAAGCGTTGGGACAGGATGATTTGCCAACTGTTGAAAGAAGCTTGTCCAAACCTGAAGCTTTTCGTTTTCTTTCGCCAACAAACGTGAGGCAAGCTCTTCGGCAGTATCTTTACCCAGCCCTTGGAAGCGCTCCTGCAGGGATTTGCCACTGATCGCTTCTAGCGTTGAAAGAATGTCGAAAATTTGTGGATCGCTGGCTTTAAATGGATTTACGCGGTCTTGCTTTGGTGGTGTAATGTATTCAGCACCAGGAAGCAGTGAACGGTAGGTATTCTGTGAACTACCAATATGCTTGATCGCATCCAGAATTTTACCCGTCTCTTTATTTAAAAGCAGGACGGTACTATGACGCCCCATCAATTCAACAACTAGAACCAATTGTTGTAGATCTCCCAGCTCATCTCGTCGTTTAAAAGTAAAATGTAAGATACGGTCATTGTCGATTTGTTCAATTGTCTCTAGAATCGCTCCATCCAGATATTTTCGCAGCATCATTACAAAATTTGGCGGTGTCTCTGGATTAAGATAGCTTATGGTTGTCAGCTGTACCCGTGCGTAGCTCGGATGAGCCGAAAGTAGTAATTTATGATTTTTTCCTTTTGATCGGATGATCAAAACGACCTCATTTTCATAAGGCTGTTGAATCTTACTGATTCTACCATGAATCAGTTCTTCGGATAGTTCTTGGACCATTAAATGGGTAAATACACCATCAAAAGACATGGTTCATCCCTCTTTTCTTTGATTGCATCTTTGTATATTATAACGAAAATAGGAAAGATTACCAAGACAGACGACAAAAAAAGAAGAAAAGGAAGCGTTTTCTTTAAAAATCCGATCGTTAATAGAAATTTTTAGTAGAAATAGCAAAGTTTCTTGACGATGGTGTTGTTTAATTGCTAGTATGTGAATAGAGTAAAAAGAGAATCGTACAAAGTAGGTGTCTGTTTTGGAAATGGTCAAACAACTGTTTAAACGCATCGCAAGCTTTCTGCAGGAAATGTGGTATAGATTTGAGGATGCCATTTATGCAAATCAAAGAAAAACAATCATTTATGCACTAACCAGTGTTGTTATTGTTAGTTTATTGACAATGACGATGCTACTGGCGAATACAAAGATCCGTAGAGAACAGACCTCACAGCTGTTGTTTCAGAATTTGCCTACTGAACAAATCATTCCTTTATCTTACAATAGAGAAGCAAAAGAGATCCAATCGAAAAAGGCGATCTCGGTTATGTTCAGTAAGCCTCAAGGTGCAGCCTATCAAGAAACCATGGGACTTCTGGGACAAAAAGAAGACGAACTGAATCGTAATTTTTATTACTATCCTGTCGTTTATAACGCTTCAAACCTTGCGGAAACCTATCAACTAGATCCAAATGACGTGACCTTCATCTTTTTCGAGAACGGAGAAGAAAAAAATCGTTTTACCTTTGATTCGCTCGAAAATGTGGAGGAAAGCTTTATTCCTGAGTTGAATCGATTGCCAATGTGGAATATCCGGAATGTCGAACCAGAGGAAAACACAGACGAATAAATTGTCAGAAAATTTCAATTTATAGTTGACTCAATAAAAGGATTACGGTATTCTAAATGCAACATTAAAAAAGGAGGAGAAATCATGAAACTATTCAACACAGATGTCTTTGTAAAAGCTTGGCAAAACTGGCGTAGATAGTTGTATTGATGGACCTCGATCCATAGATACAACTTTTTAGAGAACATTCTAAAACGTGTATCTATGACGGTAAATGACTCTGAGAATATCGCCGCATAGATCAATCATCTATGCGGTTTTTTGTTTGAAGCAATTGCCGGAGGAAGCAATTGCTTTTTTCATAGAATGAGCACGCTCGAATGTTAGTCATTTATCAAATTCAATTATAAAAAGAAAAGGGGAAAACACATGAAAAACAAAGGGTTGATTGCTACATTAGCAGTAGTAGTCGTCGTTTTGATCGGCGTATTCGCTTATCAGTCCGGCAGACAGAGTGCCTCACAACCGGCAGAAGAAACAGCCGTACAAGAGGAAGTAAAAACGGTAGGGATCTTGCAATTTGTCAGTCATCCAGCATTGGATGCTATTCGTGAAGGAGTAGAAGATGCTCTGGAAGAAGCAGGTTTTGAAAAAGGCAAGAATCTGAACATTGAGTTTCAAAATGGACAAGCAGACCAAAGTAAATTGGCTACGATGAGTGAGCAGCTGGTCAATAAACAGTCAGATGTGATTGTCGGAATAGCGACACCTGCTGCACAAGCGTTGGCAAACACTACCAAAGATATTCCAATTGTTTTAGGAGCAGTCACTGATCCTGTTGGAGCGAATTTGGTTGCGGATCTGGACAATCCTGGAGGAAATATCACCGGTGTCTCAGACAAGGCACCTGCCGATGAACAAATCCGCTTAGGAAAAGAATTGATTCCGGATGCTACGACAGTTGGTATGTTGTATTCTTCAACAGAAGACAATTCAAAATATCAAGTGGCCGAAGCAACTAAAGCAGCCGAAGAGCTAGGTTTAGAAGTCAAAACTTATCCGATCCCATCTACAACGGAAATTACACAAACCGTTCAAGTAATGAGTGACCTGGTAGATTTTATTTACATTCCGCTGGACAATACCATCGCCAATGCGATGCCGACAGTAGTGGGCGAAGCGAACAAAAAGAAAGTTCCGATCATTACTTCTGTAGATACCATGGTCGAACAAGGTGGCTTGGCTACGATTGGAATCGATCAGTATACGATCGGTAAAGAAACCGGAAAAATGGTCGCAGAGATTCTGAATGGTGCTGATCCGGCAACGACCCCTGTTTATACCTTTAAAGAAGGCGAAGTTATTTTAAATCAAGATCAAGCGGACTTCTTAGGCATTGAGATTCCGCAAGAGTTGTATGACCGTGCGACAATCGTTGGAGGCGAAGAAGAATGATTATTTCATCTATTGGACAAGGCCTATTGTGGGGTGTTTTAGGCTTGGGAATCTTTATGACTTACCGAATCCTAAACTTCCCTGATATGACGACAGAAGGCTCTTTTCCTCTAGGTGGGGCAGTCTGTGTAACTGCTATCGTCCAAGGAGTTTCACCTCTTGTTGCTACACTGTTGGGTGTGGTGGCGGGGATGTGTGCAGGACTAGTCACTGGTCTGCTCTATACAAAAGGGAAGATCCCGGTCATTTTATCCGGGATCCTTGTGATGTCTGCCTTAAACTCCGTGATGCTTTTTGTGATGCAGACACCCAATTTGTCCTTGTTGAATCAACGTCGAATCTTAGATATTTTCACCAATTTGGGTTTACCGAATCATTATGACACGGTTTTAGTTGGTGTGATCGTTATTCTCTTATTGATCAGCTTGCTACTGTATTTCTTCAATACAGACTTTGGACAAGCCTATATTGCGACTGGTGACAACGAGGAGATGGCTCGTTCAATGGGCATCAAGACCGATCGAATGAAGATCACTGGTCTCGTTTTGTCTAATGGTGTGATTGCTTTAGCTGGTGCACTGATCTCTCAAAACGATGGCTATGCCGATGTCAGTAAAGGTACCGGTGTTATCGTTATTGGACTAGCATCGATCATTATCGGAGAAGTTTTGTTTGGAAAATTGACCTTTTTTGAACGTTTGGTTGCGATTGTCATCGGAAGTATTATCTATCAGCTTTTGATTTTGCTAGTCATCCGTCTAGGCTTTGATACGACTTACTTGAAGATTTTCTCAGCGATCGTTCTGGCGATGTGCTTACTGATTCCTCAGTTCAAGCAGGCTCTACATTTAAAAACCGGGTTTGGAAGAGAGGGAGAGTAATGGCTATTCTTGAAATGCAACATGCGACAAAGGTTGTTAGTAACGGACCAACAGAACAAAAGATTCTTTTGAATGATATTGATCTTTCGATCGAACAAGGCCAGTTTATCACAGTGTTAGGTGGCAATGGAGCTGGGAAAAGTACCCTGTTCAATACGATTTCAGGAACGATGCCTTTGACTGCTGGTAAGATTTTGATTCATGATCGGGAAGTGACCCATTTTTCTGAAGAACGGCGGGCAGCTTTTATTTCACGGGTCTTTCAAGATCCAAAGATGGGGACAGCACCTCGTATGACCGTTGCAGAAAATCTGCTCTTGGCTAAGGGGCGCGGTTCCAAAAGAAGTTTTAAATTAAGAAACCTCAATCAAAATCGAGAGCTTTTTCATCAGCTTTGTGCAGAGATCGGTAATGGCTTGGAAAATCATTTGGATACGCCTGCTGGGGATTTGTCAGGGGGACAACGACAGGCTTTGAGTTTGTTGATGGCTACGATCCAAACTCCAGAACTGCTTTTACTGGATGAACATACCGCTGCCTTGGATCCAAAAACATCCAAACAGCTTATGGATATTACTGCCCGCAGAGTTGCTGAAAAAAATCTGACCTGCTTGATGATCACTCATCGAATGGAGGATGCCTTGAAATTTGGGAATCGAATGATCGTCCTACAAAAAGGGGAGATCGTCAAAGACTTGAATGAAGAGGAAAAAGCGCAATTGAGTATGCAGGATCTACTGCAATTTTTTGAAGAAATCATCTAACTTAAAATAAAAAGTAAAAAAAATCTCATTTTTTTGTTGACATATTCTCATGGAAAACATATACTAAATTCAATCTTACATCAGTTTGGAGCGATTATTTATGATACATGCACATCAACCACAACTGAATAATTACTACTTTAGCTATTTTAGATAGGTTTGTATTCATCAAAGCATGGGTACAAACAAACCAGTTTGTATCTATGATGGCTAAAGCAATTCGTATTGATTTAGAAAGCCACGTAGATCAGAAAATCTATTGTGGCTATCCCATATTTTCATACTTTTTTTGAGTATTGAGATGTTCACTGTAGATTTTCAACTTAATCTATAGTGGACATCTTTTTTTATCGGAGAGGGAGGAAGCAACATGGAAAAATTGTCAATCAGCGGTCACACTCGTTTGGGGGGATTTCTTGCTAGCCCGGCTAGTCACAGCATCTCACCCAAAATGTACAACACAGCATTTGAGGCAACAGGAATAGATTTGGTTTATCTGGCTTTTAATGTCAATCAAGAACACTTTGGTCATAGTATCCAAACGATCCGTAGCATGAACATGTTCGGAGCAAACGTATCGATGCCTAATAAACTGATTGCTGTGGACTATATGGATGAAATATCAGAAGCGGCTGAACTGATCGGCGCGATCAATACGATTGTTCACAACGACGGAAAGTTAAGTGGACATAATACAGACGGGATCGGATTTTGCGATGATCTTAGAGAAGAAGGTCTGGTGATCGAAAAGACCAGCATGACGATTCTTGGAGCAGGTGGAACTGCTGCGGCTATTGTTTGTCAGGCTGCACTAGACGGGATGCAAGCTATCCATATCTTCAACCGTCCAGGAAAAAATTATGATTTGATGGAAGAAAAGATCAAAAAAGTAATGGAAAAAACTTCTTGTGTAATCACCCTGTCTGATTGGGATGACCATGAAAAATTAGTCGAAGCAATTGCTGAATCTAACTTATTGACGAACGCAACGAGCGTTGGGATGAAGGACTCTGAATCGCCATTGAAAGATCTTTCTTTATTGCGTGAGGATCTAGTCGTATACGATGTGATCTATGAACCTAGAGAAACCCAGCTATTAAAGGATGCAAAAAAAGTAGGCGCAAAAGCCATTAATGGTTTAGGCATGCTCCTTTACCAAGGGGCAGCGGCCTTTAAATTATACACTGGCAAAGAGATGCCAATCGACATTGTCAAACCAATCGTGGAAAATAGCTAAAAATAGAAAATGAATGAATATTGTAGATGAGAGAGGGAAATTATTATGATCGTAATTATGAAACCAGGAGCTTCACAAAAACAAGTAGACGTCGTTATCAAGCGAATTAAAGAGAGCGGACTAGACGTTCAGATCAATCAAGGGAGCGAGCAAGTCGTTCTAGGGCTGATCGGAGATACAAGAACCATTCAAGACGTCGCATTTCGTAGTTACGAAGGCGTAGATAAAACAGTACGTATTTCAAATACTTACAAGTTAACTTCACGGGAGTTCCATCCTCAAGATACAGTCGTTGATGTAGATGGTGTAAAAATCGGTGACGGTAGTTTTGTTACGATGGCTGGACCTTGTTCGATCGAAGGTTTGGATCAAATTCGTGAAACAGCACGAATGGCCAAAGCTGGTGGTGCAAGCATCCTACGAGGAGGGGCCTACAAGCCACGTACTTCGCCTTACGCCTTCCAAGGTCTGGAAGAAGAAGGCTTGAAATACATTCGTCAAGCAGCGGATGAATACGATATGAAGGTAATTACGGAAGTTATGGATGAAGCCCATATCGATGTGGTCGCAGAGTACAGTGACATTATCCAGATCGGTGCTCGCAACATGCAAAATTTCAAACTACTTGCAGCTGTTGGGCAAACAGGAAAACCGATCGGATTGAAACGTGGTATCTCTGGGACGATCGATGAATGGCTGAATGCAGCTGAGTACATTGCCATTTCAGAAAAAAGTCCTGTGATCTTTATCGAACGCGGTATCCGTACCTATGAAACAGCTACAAGAAATACCTTCGATCTAAGTGCTGTACCGATTATGAAAAAACTAAGTCACTTCCCGATCATTGTGGATCCAAGTCATGGAACAGGGGTTTGGGATCTAGTGCCGCCGATGGCTCGCGCCGGTGTGGCAGCAGGTGCAGATGGTATGATCGTTGAGATTCATCCAGATCCAGCTAAAGCTTGGTCAGATGGTCCTCAGTCATTAAATGAGAAGAATTACCTGAAGATGATGAAAGAAGTCGACGTTATGTACCGAGCAATGCAAGAGATTCGCAACGCCTAGATACAATATAGAAGGATGTGGAAGTAAATGCTGAAAGTAAATCTAACCGATCATCAATACGAGATACAAATCGAGCGTCATTTGCTAAAAAAAGTCGGAGAATGGGTCTCAGGACTTTGGCAGCCACAGCGAGTGGCAATCATTACAGATACGACGGTTGAAGCGCTGTACGGTTCAGAAGTAAAAACATCTTTAGAGGCTCATGGTTTTGAAGCCAACCTTTTCGTGGTTCCTGCCGGTGAGGAAAGCAAATCACTGGAACAGACAGCTCTTCTTTACGATTTACTAGCTGAGAATGGCTTTACTCGAAGCGATGGTATTATTGCTTTGGGAGGTGGTGTGATTGGTGATCTGGCTGGATTTGTTGCTTCTACTTATATGAGAGGTCTGCACTTCTTGCAGATTCCTACAACTTTACTAGCGCAAGTCGATTCTAGCATTGGTGGAAAAACAGCGGTAAACACCAAAAATGCAAAAAACTTAGTAGGAACTTTTTCACAACCTGAGGGTGTACTGATTGATCCTGAAGTTTTGGAGACGCTGGATGAGCGCCGTTTACGAGAAGGGATTGCAGAGATCATCAAGTCCGCTGCTATCGCAGACAAGGAATTGTGGGAAGCGTTAAAGAATTTGAAAGACGAATTTGAGTTGCGTGAACGAGTAGAAGAGCTGATCATTCCTTCCTTAAAGGTCAAAAGAAAAGTCGTGGAAGAAGATGAGTTTGACAATGGCAGTCGTTTGATGTTGAATTTTGGTCATACGATCGGACATGGTATCGAAAATACAGCCGGTTATGGAGTTGTCAGTCACGGAGAAGGCGTGGCGGTGGGCATGGTCATGATTTCCAAACACGCAGAAAAAATTGGTCAAACGCCACAGGGAACTACCGATCAGCTGATTCAAATGATTGAAAAATTCCATTTACCCACTTCACTGGAAAATTTAGATACACAAGCGATTTATCAAGCGATAACGCATGATAAAAAGGCTCGAGGAAAACAATTAAAAATTATCTTGTTAGAAGAGATCGGCCAAGCGAAAATCGTCGCTGTCCCAATCGAAACAATGACAGATTATTTACAACAGGAGGAACAATAATCATGCGTTATATCACAGCAGGAGAATCACACGGACCAGAATTAACAGCAATTATTGAAGGACTACCGGCAGGAATGCCATTATCAGCTGAAGATATCAATTTTGAATTGGCTCGACGTCAAACGGGATACGGACGTGGCGGACGTATGTTAATCGAAACAGATCAAGTTCGAATCACGTCAGGTGTTCGTCACGGGAAAACACTCGGTTCACCCGTAACGATGGTCGTTGAAAACAAAGACTGGAAAAACTGGACCAAGGTCATGAGCATTGAAGAAGTCGAAGAAAAACAAAAAAAATTGCGTCGTGTAGCCCGACCAAGACCGGGTCATGCTGACTTGGTCGGTGGGATGAAGTATCATCACGAGGATTTGCGTAATGTGTTGGAACGTTCTTCCGCACGTGAGACAACGATGCGAGTAGCGATCGGTGCGATCGCCAAAAAAATCTTGTCTGAGCTAGACATAGAAGTAGCTGGACACGTAACGATGCTTGGTGGCATCAAGGCGACTGTTCCTGAAGGCATTACCGTCAGCGAAGTCAAAGAAATCTCCAATGCTTCCGATGTTCGCGTTGTAGACGCGACAGTTGAAGCGGAAATTCGCCAGCTGATCGATCAGACCAAACGAAACG
Source organism: Enterococcus olivae (assembly GCF_053760925.1). Taxonomy (NCBI): domain Bacteria; kingdom Bacillati; phylum Bacillota; class Bacilli; order Lactobacillales; family Enterococcaceae; genus Enterococcus; species Enterococcus olivae. The sequence goes on along the minus strand of NZ_JBSMVT010000028.1, from coordinate 6,591 downwards.
GCGATACGATCGGTGGTGTCGTTGAAGTGCTGGTTGGTGGTGTACCTGCAGGACTGGGAAGCTATGTTCAGTGGGACAAAAAATTAGATGCTAAAATCGCGCAGGCGGTCGTCAGCATCAATGCTTTCAAAGGTGCCGAGTTCGGTGTTGGGTTTGAAGCCGGTGTTTTACCTGGTTCAAAGGTCATGGATGAAATTTTGTGGAGCGAAGAAGATGGCTATACACGTCGCAGTAATAATCTAGGTGGTTTTGAAGGCGGGATGACTAATGGTGAACCCATCGTTGTTCGTGGAGTGATGAAGCCAATCCCAACACTGTACAAACCATTACAAAGTGTAGATATTGATACCAAACAGCCCTACAAGGCTAGCGTCGAACGTTCTGACAGTACTGCAGTACCAGCAGCTAGTGTCGTTGCAGAAAGTGTGGTAGCCACAGTTGTAGCTAATGAGATCTTAGAAAAATTCTCTAGTGACTCTTTTGATGAATTGGTTGAAACGGTCCAAAATTACCGTGACTACTTAAAAAATTACTAGAAACAAAGGATAGATGGAGGCAGGCATGAAACAAAAAGTATTGATCGTTGGTTTAGGTTTGATAGGAGCTTCTTTAGCGATCGCCATCAAAAAAGAACATCCAGACAATTGGCTGATCGGTTGGGATTCAGAAAACACCCGAAAAATTGCCAAGGAAAAACAGATCATAGACGAGAGCCCAGCAAGTTTTGAGGAAGCTGCAGTAAAAGCCGATACTATTCTATTGGCTGTTCCAATCAGAACGTCCTTGAACTATTTAAAAGAACTTGCGCGACTTCCATTAAAATCAAAGGTGCTTGTAACAGATGCCGGCAGTACAAAACAGGAAATCATGTCGTTAGCTAAAACGTTGCCATTTGACTTTATCGGAGGCCATCCGATGGCAGGTTCTCATAAATCAGGCGTATTTGCTGCAAATGGTGAGCTTTTTGAGAATGCCTACTTCATTTTTACTACTCCAGAACAGGAAAACATCGCTAAGCGTGTGGTCGAATTGCAGGAGCTCTTTAAAGGAACACGTGCCAAATATGTCGTTTTATCTTCAGAGGAACATGATCAGATCACTGGAATGCTAAGTCATTTTCCACATATTATTGCTTCTGGTTTAGTCAATCAGGCAGATCTCTTCAATCAAATCCATCCTCGTGCCAAACAATTGGCCGCTGGTGGTTTTAGAGATATCACTCGAATCGCTTCTTCCGATCCGCAAATGTGGACAGACATTTTATTGAGTAATCGGCAATTTTTGATCGAGCTGATCCACTCTTGGCAGGAACGAATGGACGAAGTGACTCAGTGGCTGGCCAATGAAGAACAAACAGAGATCTATCGCTTCTTTGAGAATGCGAAGGACACTCGGGACAAGTTACCGATTCACAGCAACGGGGCGATTCCGGCCTTCTATGACCTATTTGTCGATGTTCCAGATAGAGCCGGTGTCATCGCTGAGACGACCGGAATTCTAGGGCAAGCGGGCATTTCAATCATCAATGTTAAAATCTTGGAAACACGCGAAGACATTATCGGCGTGTTGCAAATCACTTTTAAAAGTCAAGCAGATCTACAGGCTGGCAAGCAATGTATTGAAGAGAAGACAACGTATCAATGTCGTCTGAAGTAGGAGGAAATTATGAAAAAGCTATCACATGCAAAGGAATTAAAAGGGACATTGAGAGTCCCTGCAGATAAATCCATTTCTCACCGCAGTATTATGTTCGGTGCCATCGCCAATGGCAAAACGACCGTTCGAAATTTTCTGCGTGCGGAGGATTGCTTGAGTACACTACATGCTTTTCAAGCATTAGGAGTGCCGATTGAAGATGACGGTGAGACGATTACTATTGAAGGTCAAGGTTTTGGAGGCTTGAAGGCAGTTGACTCACCAATCGATATCGGAAATTCCGGTACAACGATTCGTTTGATGATGGGGATTTTATCAGGTACTGATTTTGAAACGACCTTGTTCGGAGATGATTCCTTAAGTAAACGTCCGATGAACCGGGTGATGCTCCCTCTCCAATCAATGGGGGCAGAGCTGTCAGGCGATGCTGGTTCTGAATTTCCACCGATCATAGTCACAGGAACCGATCAGCTGACAACGATCGATTATCAAATGCCGATGGCCAGTGCACAGGTAAAATCAGCGATCTTATTTGCTGCCTTGCAAGCTCACGGAAAGTCTACAATTCTTGAAAAAGAAGTTTCTCGCAATCATACAGAAGAAATGATTCGTCAATTTGGTGGCACGATCACAGTTTCCGGAAAAAAAATCGAGATCGAAGGACCGCAAGTTCTCTCTGGTCAAGATGTGATTGTTCCTGGTGATATTTCATCCGCTGCCTTCTTTCTGGTTGCTGGAGCGATCACGCCAAACAGTGAGTTGACATTGACGAATGTAGGGATCAATCCTACACGTACAGGAATCATTGATGTACTGCAGGCTATGGGAGCTGAGTTGGAGATTACCAATGAGGACTCACGAAATCAGTCTGCTGATTTAACGGTTCGCACTTCTAAACTAAAAGGAACAACGATCGAAGGGGATTTGATCCCTCGCTTGATCGATGAATTACCTGTCATTGCTTTACTGGCAACACAAGCAGAAGGCACGACAGTCATAAAAGATGCCGAAGAATTAAAAGTAAAAGAAACCAATCGAATCGATGCAACGGCCAATGAACTGAATAAACTGGGTGCAGATATTACTGCTACAGAAGATGGTTTGATCATCAAAGGGCCAACACCTTTAAATGGGGGAACTGTTTCAAGCTTAGGTGATCATCGAATCGGTATGATGCTACAGGTTGCTGCGCTGATCAGTAAAGGAGAAGTACTATTGGATCTCCCTGAAGCTGTGGCGATCTCGTATCCGAAATTCTTTGAAGACATCGAATCATTAATCACAGGAGGATAAAAAGTATGAAACAAGTAGTATTAATTGGATTTATGGGTGCTGGAAAAACGACGATCGGAAAACTTTTAGCTCAGGAAACTGGACTACAGCAATATGATTTTGATGAAGTCTTGGTCAATCGAATCGGTATGCCGATCGCAGATTTCTTTGACCTCCATGGGGAAGAAGCTTTTCGTGAAATTGAAACCGACGTGTTGAAAAACAGCAGTGCAGTTGAAGGGATCATTTCGACTGGTGGGGGAATCGTTCTAAAGGGAAGAAACAGAGAATTCCTAAAAGAAATGCCGCTAGTGGTTTACTTGAAAGCCAATCTGGAAGAATTGATCCATCGTGTTGTTTTGGATAAGCGTAACGTCCGTCCACTGGCAACTTCAAAATCACCAGACGAAATCAGAGAAGTATACTTGCCTCGTGTACCGATGTATGAAGAGAGTGCTAGCTGTGTGATCGAAACAACGAACAGAAAACCGGAAGAGATTGTTCAAGAAATTTTAAATTTAGTAGGTGAGTAAATGAAAGTTGGTTATTTGGGACCTAAAAATTCCTTTACTTTCCAAGCAGCAAACAGTTTTTTTGAAGAAGAGGCCCTGCAGGCTTTTGCTAGTATACCCTTAAGCTTGCAGGCACTTAAAGACAATCAGATCGACTATGTGGTCGTACCGATAGAGAATTCTCTGGAGGGTTCGGTCCATGCGAGTATGGATCGCTTGTTCAATCGGAAAAATCTACAAGTTTATCAGGAGATCATTTTGCCGATCCGTCAGCAATTGCTGATGAAAGTCAAAGAAACGCCGGTCAAAATTTTGTCGCATCCGCAAGCCTTGGCACAGTCGCAGCAGTTTTTGGAAAAATATCATCCCACTGTTCCGTTGGAGGCGGTTGCTTCAACGACCTTTGCAGCTGAGTATGTTGCGAATCATCCAGAAGAAAAGGTTGCAGCGATTGCTTCAAAGGCAGCTGGAAAAGAGTATTCCTTAGAAACAGTGGCTGCTGACATCCAGGATAATCGTTTGAATCGAACTAGGTTTTGGTTGATCGGTAACCAGGGGAGAAGTGACTTATCCTTGCAAAAAGCAGAAAAAACGACGCTGTTTGTTACGCTACCAGCAAATATGCCAGGTGCGTTGCATAAGGTATTGTCAACCTTTGCTTGGAGAAATATTGACTTGAGCAAGATTGAATCTCGTCCATTGAAGACTAGTTTGGGTGAATACTTTTTTATTATTGATTTGACCTTGTCAGACAATCAACAGCTGATTCGAAATGCCATTGAAGAAATTTGTCTGCTAGGTGGACAGGTTCAGCAACTGGGTGATTATCCGATTCTTGTCAACAAATAAAAGCCGTTTTACTATGCAGCAGTTGAATGCACATAGTAAAACGGCTTTCGCACGTAACAAAGAACTATGATATAATGAAAAAGACAAAAATATTCGAACAAAGTTAGAATGGTTTTCATCAAAAATAGGTGAACTTGCGATGAGAATTTATTGAATCGCAGGAGCAATCTTCTATTGTTCGAATATTTTACTGTGAAACGATTGATATCAAAGCTCCCTTTAGAAATGTTATTGAAGCTCTAATGTTTTTAAGATCGTATATAGATCATTTGCTGGTACCTGACCAGGGGCAGAGGCTTTTTTAGCGATTCCAAAGGTAGCAGCAGAACCAAACAATTGTCCGGAGATCCGACTGATCACACCTTTGTCTGCCATTGACATCGTAATCAGAGGCTGTTTCGCATGCAGACGTTTCATTTCTTCGGTTGCAGCTAACAAGGTCAATACGTCGGCTGCAGAGTTTGGCATGACTGCGATCTTACAAATATCGGCACCTTTTTCCTGCATACTACATAAGCGCTGGATGATTTCTTCTTTAGGAGGGGTTGCTGCAAAATCATGGTTACACATGACGATCTTTATCGCTTGCTTATGTGCAGCAGCTACTAATTCAGCTACAGCTTCCTCAGGCATGAATAGTTCGACATCCAGCAGATCCACAGCACCACTCGCAATGATCTCTTGATAAAGTTCAAAGTAAGCAGCATCGGATAACTCCAATACACCGCCTTCTCTTTTACTTCGGAAAGTGACTAACAATGGCTTTTGTAGTGTTTGTTTCAACTCATGAGAGAAGGAGGCCACCGCTGTAGCTTTTTTGACTTCTTCAAAAAAATCAATGCGCCATTCTACGATATCACAAGCAACGTCTGCCAAGATTTTTGCTTCCTCTAAAATTTCTTCTCTGGTTTGACCAACTAAAGGAACAATGATTTTAGGCAGTCCTTCACCAATAATTAAGTCATCGATTTTAACTACATTCATTTTTCTTCTCCTTTAAAGTAATTATTCTGAAAATAACAACTCTTTGATATAATCGACGGGCATTTCTTCGCCTGTGAACAATTCGAAGGCAGTGGCACCTTGATAAACCATCATACCTAGTCCATTAATGGCTTTTTTCGCTCCATGTTCCTTGGCAAATTTCAACAATTTTGTTTCTCTTGGAGAGTAGACTACATCAAAAACTACTAAATCAGGACGAATAACTTCTGGATCATTGATCAAGCTCTCATTTTCCAATGGTTTCATACCCACAGCGGTTGCATCAATATAGATAGAGCTTTCTGCAATCGATTGTTTGAAGGCCTCTTGATCTACTAGATCCGTCAACGTTGCTTTGCAATCAGTGTTTTCATTGATTTTACGAACTGTTTCTTCTGCATTTTGAAAATGCTGGTCATTGATATTGAAGATTCGTAACTCTTTGACGCCATCAAAGGCAGCTTGGATAGCGACAGCTGTGCCAGCACCGCCTGCACCGGTCATGGTCACGATCTGATCTTTGACTGCTACATTTTCATCTGCCAAAGCAGCCATCGCACCTGTGCCGTCAGTACAATAACCAACCAAATGTCCTTTGCCATCCTTATTGGTAACAGTATTGACCGCACCGATCAATTTGGCTTCAGGGGAGACCTCATCTAAATATTGAATGATGTTTTGTTTATTAGGCATCGACACATTCGATCCACGAACTCCTAGTGCACGAATCCCATCCACGGCATCTTTTAATTCCTCGTTACCAACTTCAAAAGCCAGATAGGCATAATCTAAACCAAGTTTCGCCAGCGCCTCGTTATGCATTGTTGGGGACATACTGTGTCGAATAGGGGTTGCGATCAAACTAATAAGTAGTGTGTGTCCAGTTAAACGTTCTGTCATTTCTGATTCCTCACTTTTTTATTTTTTTCAACAAGAAATAGTTCCTTTTCTTGTTGAGTTATAGATGAATTTGTGTCTTTATTTTCAAACTATTTTTATTTAAAATAAATAGTTTATAAATATTTCGAATTAAAAACATGGATATATTGTGAAAAACGAAACTTTATCTATTTTTTATTGTAACGAACAAAACAGATAAAGTCTAATGTGTTTTTATCTAACGATTCATAGATTTTATCTATAGAACAAAGGTCAATGTCTAGAAAAAAATTAAATTTTTTCATTTTGATTGATTCCCAAATTTCAAGAACAAGTTAGCCACTTTTTGAAAAACGTGAAAATCATGTGTTATCTGTAAGTTCCGATGTTGATTTGATAATGAGTTGCGGCATGGTAGTCTGATTTGACGGGCTGGCTA
>NZ_JBSMVT010000027.1:0-40273 GCF_053760925.1 Enterococcus olivae | reverse complement strand
TGTGTGTGGTGGCGATAGCGAGAAGGATACACCTGTTCCCATGCCGAACACAGAAGTTAAGCTTCTTAGCGCCGATTGTAGTGAGGGGTTGCCCCTTGTGAGAGTAGGACGTCGCCACGCAGATTTATCTCAATGGAGGTTTAGCTCAGCTGGGAGAGCATCTGCCTTACAAGCAGAGGGTCAGCGGTTCGATCCCGTTAACCTCCATATGAGTCGTTAGCTCAGTTGGTAGAGCATCTGACTTTTAATCAGAGGGTCACAGGTTCGAGCCCTGTACGACTCATTTTTTCCTTTAGCGGGTGTGGCGGAATTGGCAGACGCACTAGATTTAGGATCTAGCGCCTTCGGGCGTGGGGGTTCAAGTCCCTTCACCCGCATAAGAAAAAGCCGGCTTAGCTCAGTTGGTAGAGCATCTGATTTGTAATCAGAGGGTCGAGGGTTCAAGTCCTTTAGCCGGCACCATTCGCGGAAATAGCTCAGTGGTAGAGCACCACCTTGCCAAGGTGGGGGTCGCGGGTTCGAACCCCGTTTTCCGCTTCGCCAAGACACACGCCGGGGTGGCGGAACTGGCAGACGCACAGGACTTAAAATCCTGCGGTGAGTGATCACCGTACCGGTTCGATTCCGGTCCTCGGCATTATATAGATATGCGCCCATAGCTCAATTGGATAGAGTGTTTGACTACGGATCAAAAGGTTAGGGGTTCGACTCCTCTTGGGCGCGTAGTTTTAACGGGAAGTAGCTCAGCTTGGTAGAGCACTTGGTTTGGGACCAAGGGGTCGCAGGTTCGAATCCTGTCTTCCCGATCAATAAAGTTTCAAGGGGCCTTAGCTCAGCTGGGAGAGCGCCTGCTTTGCACGCAGGAGGTCAGCGGTTCGATCCCGCTAGGCTCCATATCATTTGAATAAATGATTATATTTTTATTTTCGCGGTGTAGCTCAGCTGGCTAGAGCGTCCGGTTCATACCCGGGAGGTCGGGGGTTCGATCCCCTTCGCCGCGATTTGATTTTAGAGCCTGGACCTTTAGCTCAGTTGGTTAGAGCAGACGGCTCATAACCGTCCGGTCGTAGGTTCGAGTCCTACAAGGTCCATTGTGGCATTGTATGTTTTACGGAGGATTACCCAAGTCCGGCTGAAGGGAACGGTCTTGAAAACCGTCAGGCGGGTAAAACCGTGCAAGGGTTCGAATCCCTTATCCTCCTTTTTATCTTATTATCGCGGGATGGAGCAGTCTGGTAGCTCGTCGGGCTCATAACCCGAAGGTCGTAGGTTCAAATCCTGCTCCCGCAATTGCAATCAGATGATTGCCTGTAATAAAACGAATATATTGGTTTGGTAGTTCAGTTGGTTAGAATGCCTGCCTGTCACGCAGGAGGTCGCGGGTTCGAGTCCCGTCCAGACCGCCATGCGGGTGTAGTTTAGTGGTAAAACCACAGCCTTCCAAGCTGTTGTCGCGAGTTCGATTCTCGTCACCCGCTTTTCGTTTTGTTATTTGGGGCCTATAGCTCAGCTGGTTAGAGCGCACGCCTGATAAGCGTGAGGTCGATGGTTCGAGTCCATTTAGGCCCATATTAAAAAGGTCCGTTGGTCAAGTGGTTAAGACACCGCCCTTTCACGGCGGTAACACGGGTTCGAGTCCCGTACGGATCATGTTTATATTTACGGAGGATTACCCAAGTCCGGCTGAAGGGAACGGTCTTGAAAACCGTCAGGCGGGTAAAACCGTGCAAGGGTTCGAATCCCTTATCCTCCTTTTTATCTTATTATCGCGGGATGGAGCAGTCTGGTAGCTCGTCGGGCTCATAACCCGAAGGTCGTAGGTTCAAATCCTGCTCCCGCAATTACAATCAGATGATTGTCTGTAACAAAATGAAACACTGGTTTGGTAGTTCAGTTGGTTAGAATGCCTGCCTGTCACGCAGGAGGTCGCGGGTTCGAGTCCCGTCCAGACCGTTTTGGCTCGGTAGCTCAGTTGGTAGAGCAATGGATTGAAGCTCCATGTGTCGGCAGTTCGATTCTGTCCCGCGCCATACACCTTTCGCGGGTGTAGTTTAGTGGTAAAACCACAGCCTTCCAAGCTGTTGTCGCGAGTTCGATTCTCGTCACCCGCTTTTGTTTTATTTATTTGGGGCCTATAGCTCAGCTGGTTAGAGCGCACGCCTGATAAGCGTGAGGTCGATGGTTCGAGTCCATTTAGGCCCATTAAAATCAAATATCTTTTGGTTTTGGGGAAGTACTCAAGTGGCTGAAGAGGCGCCCCTGCTAAGGGTGTAGGTCGAGAGATCGGCGCGAGGGTTCAAATCCCTCCTTCTCCGTTTTAGCATGGTCCGTTGGTCAAGTGGTTAAGACACCGCCCTTTCACGGCGGTAACACGGGTTCGAATCCCGTACGGATCATAGAAGCATTCATTTTTGAATGCTTCTTTTTTTTAAATCAAGAGAACTTTTACTGGCAGTTTATAGAGCTACTTTCATAAAGTAGGCGTCAGATGAAAAATAATTTATTTTAACGAGCAAATTGTTAGAAAATCTGCTATAATCAGACCGTTGCAAGTTCCCGAGAGGATTCACTTGAAGACAAGTGAAGATGCCTTGTAACCGACAATATATTAGGGGGAATCATCATGACAGAAAGACATTTATTTACTTCAGAATCTGTTTCTGAAGGACATCCGGATAAAGTTGCTGATCAGATCAGTGATGCGATTCTGGATGCACTATTAGCGGAGGATCCAAAGGCACGTGTGGCTTGTGAGACTTCAGTGACAACAGGATTGGTATTAGTTTTTGGAGAAATCTCAACGACAGCTTATGTAGATATTCAAAAAGTAGTTCGTGAGACGATCAAGGAAATTGGATACACCCGGGCAAAATTTGGTTTTGATGGAGACACGGTAGCAGTTTTAGTAGCAATTGACGAACAGTCGCCTGATATCGCACAAGGTGTAGATACAGCATTGGAAGTCAGAGATGAGAAAAACGACAGTTTAGATGAGATTGGTGCAGGAGATCAAGGCTTGATGTTCGGCTTTGCAATCGATGAGACGCCAGAGTTGATGCCATTACCGATTGCTTTGAGTCATCGTTTAGTTAGACGCTTGGCAGAGCTTCGGAAATCTGAAGAAATCGATTATTTGCGCCCAGATGCAAAATCACAAGTGACCGTTGAGTACGATGAACAAGGAAAACCACAGCGAGTGGATACAGTGGTAATCAGTACACAGCATGATGATGCAGTAGACAATCAGACGATTCATAAAGATGTTATTGAAAAAGTAATCAAAGAAGTGATTCCAGCCAATTTGTTGGATGATCAGACAAAGTATTACATTAATCCAACTGGCCGGTTCGTGATTGGCGGACCACAAGGAGATGCCGGTTTAACAGGAAGAAAGATCATCGTTGATACCTATGGCGGCTATGCTCGTCATGGCGGTGGAGCTTTCTCAGGAAAAGATGCAACAAAAGTAGATCGCTCGGCTAGTTATGCGGCACGTTATATCGCAAAAAACATTGTTGCAGCAAAATTAGCTGCCAAAGCTGAAGTTCAATTGGCTTATGCGATTGGTGTTGCTCAGCCAGTATCGATCTCGATCGATACTTTTGGTACAGGAACGGTTTCACGCGAGAAATTGGTTGAAGCGGTGCGCGCAAACTTTGATTTGCGACCAGCCGGCATCATTGAGATGTTGGATCTGCGTCGTCCAATCTATCGACAAACAGCAGCATATGGACATTTTGGTCGTACAGATGTCGACTTGCCATGGGAAAAAACGGATAAAGTGGAAGACCTACTAGCAAGTGTGAAGGAATAAAAGAGGCGACCTCTATTGATGGAATATCATCGATAGGGGTCGTTTTTATGTTTTAAAAGGAGAGAAAAGAATGAAACAGACAAACAAAACGATTGTCACGATTGCAATTTTTGTTGCTACCTTTATGACGGCAGTCGAAGGAACGATTGTGACTACAGCCATGCCCACGATTGTAGGTTCTTTACATGGTATTGAGATCATGAACTGGGTATTTTCCATTTATTTACTGACGAATGCCATGTTGACGCCTATTTATGGAAAATTAGCAGACAAGGTGGGACGCAAGCCGATTTTTATTTTGGGGACAGCTATTTTTATCATTGGTTCCGCTTTGTGTGGAGTCTCCAATACGATGATGACATTGATTATTTCAAGGGCGATCCAAGGAATTGGAGCCGGAGCAATGATGCCTGTCGCCCTGACGATCTTGGCAGATTTGTACGATGCCGAAAAAAGGGCCAAGATGCTAGGACTGAACAGCACAGCATGGGGTGTGGCTAGTGTCGTAGGACCTTTGGCAGGTGGTTTTATTGTAGATACGATCGGCTGGCACTGGATATTCTTTATCAACGTACCGATCGGTTTGCTATTGATCGGAATGATCCTGATTTTTCTAGTGGAACCAGTACGAGGGCAAGAAACAAAGAAAATGGACTTTTTAGGTAGTTTTTTCTTGATGCTGACTTTGTTGAGTTTGCTGTTGGCCTTCCAATATTTAAGTGACGTTGGTTTCCAATGGAGTGTAGGAGCATTGCTTTTACTAGCAGTCGTTGCTTTAACTGCTTTCGTTGCGGTCGAGAAAAAAGCAGAGGATCCAGTGATTTCTCTAGAATTGTTCAAGAATCATCTTTTTGTAGTCGTTAATGTGGTGGCTGCTTTGGCCAGTGGTTTTTTGATGGGTGTGGAGGTCTATATTCCGATGTGGATGCAGGGTGTGCTAGGTTTAAGCGCCGGAATCGGTGGTCTGGTGCTGGCTCCGTTGTCGATCCTATGGGTCTGGGGATCTTCATTGGCTAGCAATTGGATGCGCACCAAAAATATCCATTGGGTGCTATCGATCAGTCTGCTGATCGTTTTTGTAGGTGGTACCGGCTTATTTTTGGTTCCAACACAAACGCCTTTTGCTTTATTTTTCTTGATTACTGCTGTGACTGGGATCGGCATGGGGGCGACGACTGTAACGTCTACGATCGTTTCTCAAAACAGCGTCTCTTCATCACAGCTAGGGATGGCGACGTCCTTTAATACCTTGGTGCGGACGATCGGACAAACGGTGATGGTCTCCGTCTTTGGAATCACCTTGAATATGGTCACTTCCGAGCGTTTGGAACAAGCAGCTCTAACAAGTGATCCAGATATCATGAACAAGCTGGTCAATCCTCAAACTGCTAAATTACTGTCGGAAGATTTACTGTTGTCTTTACGAAGTGTTTTGTATCAAGGATTGCACGTCGTCTATGGTTTTGCGGTCCTCTTGATCCTTTTTGCACTGATATTTACGCAAACACTGAGAAAAAAACATGCTACAATAGATTAAACGAAAAGATTGTGAGGAGAAAAAATGGCCTTTTTACAAGCAAATGTTTATTCAAATATCTTGGAAATGGAAGTCATGTTAAATGTGATTCTTCCACAAAAAACCAAAAAAAGTTTTGGGACGGATTCTTTGGGTGCTACAACTGATGTTCCAGTCCTTTATCTGCTTCATGGCATGAACGGGAATCACAGTGTCTGGCAAAGAAGAACCTCGATCGAACGTTATGTAACGGATAAGGGCTGGGCAGTGATCATGCCCTCGACCGATCTGGGCTGGTATACGGATACGACCTATGATATGAACTATTGGACCTTTGTGTCTGAAGAATTACCTGAAATCTGTCATGAATTGTTCCCTCAGCTGACAACAAAGCGCGAAAAAACCTTCGCTGTAGGACTGTCAATGGGTGGTTATGGTGCATTGAAGCTAGGATTGAGAAAACCTGAGAAGTTTGCGGCTGTTGCTTCACTGTCAGGAGCATTGGCTCTGGCAGAAAGTATTGAGTCTTTGTTGGAGATCCGCAACAAAACGTATTGGGAAGGAATTTTTGGTCCGTTAGATAGGATCAAGTCATCAGAGAATGATTTGATTTATCAGATCGAGCAGCTAGATCCAAAGATAGCTCCGCGAGTCTTTGTTACCTGCGGGACAGAGGATCCTTTGTATCCAGCAAGCACTTATGCGGTAAAAAAAATGAAGCAGCGCGCTTTTGACGTTACTTTTGAAGATGGACCAGGAGCGCACGATTGGATTTTTTGGGATCATTGGATCCAGCGAGTTCTAGAATGGTTGGAAGACTAAAACGAGAGGCAAACACTTTCTTCGAAGTGTTTGTCTCTTTTTTAATCAGAGCATATGAAGGCAGCAAGCGACAGATTTTGATTTTCTTGTTATGATAAATAGAATAAAGGTTATAAAAATTATACGGTTCTAAAAAGATTTGTTGGAATTTTTTTGGACAAAGGAGGTCAAAGTGAATTACTTAAAAAAATCTAAAGTGTTTTATGTCGTGGTGTTACTGATCAGTTTGCTGTTACTGTGGTCACAAATCAGAGAGTTCGCGTTTCTCCAGACGGTGTTTCAAGTGACTGTCAATACTCTCTTGGTCCCAGTGGTCGTCTCGCTGTTCATGTATTATTTGCTCAAGCCCTTTTATGTATTTTTACTTGGCAAGATCAAAAAAGAAGGCTGGAGTTTGTTGATTACCTTCATTGTTTTCTTTGCTGTTGTAGGACTGCTGGTCAGAAGGTTCATTCCTATGCTGATCGTTCAAGTCGAGGCATTGATCGACAATGTACCACAATTGGTCACGGAGTTGGATGAATGGCTGGTAGCAGTTGATATGTTTGGTGATCAGGGAGTTGAGGATTACCTCTCGATGATCAACCGATCCTTTGAGGACTTATTCGATATTCTTTTTATGGGATTGAGGAACAGCACGAGCTTTATTCTGAATTTTGTTTCCAGTTCCTTCTTGATCATTAGTATCGTTCCGATCATGGTTTTTTATATGTTAAAAAATACCAATAAACCAAAATCGTTTCGATGGGTCCCTGAGAAGTATCGGGAATTGGCGCTTAACTATTTTAAAGATAGTGAGCAGGTATTGTCGAATTATATCAGTGGAAAATCAATGGTCTGCTTTTTTGTATTTGTTGGAACCTTCATCAGTTTTCAGATCGCTGGTCTACAAGGAGCCTTCTTGTTCTCAGTAATTGCAGGAATCATGGATATCGTTCCTTATTTTGGTCCTTGGATCGGCGCATTTCCAGCGGTTTTATCTGGATTGATCAACGATGATGTCCATATATGGGTCATTCTTATTGGAGTGATCATCGTCCAGCTAGGAGAATCCTATTTAGTTTCTCCTCTTGTCATGAGTAAAGAAATGAAGATGCATCCACTGGGAGTGATTATTTTGATGTTGATCACAGGTCAGGTGTTTGGACTGATCGGAATGATCATCATTTTGCCAGTGTTTGCAGTCTTGCAAGTGACGATCAAGTACATCATTCAGTTTGTCAAAGACAATAAAGAGACAATCGTCCCTTTTGAATAAGAAGAAAAATAGAGCTGTACAAATGTTGGATTCTTCTCGTTTGTACAGCTTTTTAGTGAGAAAAGGAGGAAGAAGATGACGCTGTATTTTGCTTTCGGTCTAATGAAAAAATTTTTTGCGCTTCAAATTGGACTGAACGATTCTATCAATGTAAACGGTTTTAATATATTCTTAGTGACAGAGGTGAGGACATGTTGGATTATCACGTACAACAACTTTTTCAACAAGAGTTGTATGGTTCCTGTATCACTTTAGAAGACTTGTCTTTGTACATTGGGATCGATCAACAGCGTTTAGTCAAACAAATACGGGAGATCAATGCGTTTCTTAGAAAGAACAGGCATCGAGAATTCGTAATAGAAAATGGAAATATCCATATTCCAGAGAAAATCTTGTTTAGTTGGGCGGAATTGAAATTTTTGAAAACCAGGCAAGAAATCATTTTCTCAGAAGCTGAGCGCCGTGATCTAATCTTTTTGTATTGTTTTTTGGAGATAGACAATCTATCTGTTTTCCATTTCCAAGATTTTTTGCAAGTCAGCAAAAATACAATTTTAGCGGACATCAAAAAATTAAGGAAATACCTCAATGAAAAGGGCATTGTTTTGGAGTACCAAAGGAAAAGTGGTTTTCAACTGGTTGGAGAAGAATTGCGTATACGAGTGCTTGCTAGAAATCTGATGTCGGAGCTGTTGGATAGTCCCTCTGGTTACTGGGGATTGACAGAGCTGCAAGAGCAATTTCCACAAAATGAGTATCTCCTATTTCGGACGACGCTCAAGGAAGTATTGAATGATCAAGGGTTGACTGTGGTGCCCAGCAGAGTCGAAGAGGTTTCCCATTATGTCATGCTGCTTAGTGCACGAGCAGCTAATCATCGGATTGCTTTTCAGCCAGAAGATAAAAAAATTCTGGTTCCACTGCATGCAGCTCGGGCGGCCAAACGCTTTGTCAAAAAACTGTCAGCCTTCAATTATCCGGAGGAGGAATTGTTTTTTACCAGCTTGTTCATGACTGTGATCGAAGGCGCGATCAAGGATTCTTCTTTGGATTATTTACTGGAATGTGCCAACGAGATCCTGCAACGTATCCAAACGATCAGTGTTATCGAATTTAGAGAGCGTGATCAGACGTTGCTGCATGTGTTCTATCATCTTGTCCCTTCTTTTTTCAGGATTTATTTTGGCTATCATTTGCCAAATGCGTGGACAGATACGATCAAACGGCAGCACAGTGAGTTGTTCAAACTGACAAAAATCGCGTTGGGACCGTTGGAAGAACTGACGAAAACAATGATTCCGGACAACGAAGTGGCCTATTTTACGATTTTATTTGGCGGAGAGATCGAGCGGCAAAAAGAAATCGTTTCGCGAACCGTTCGTGCCTTGATTCTTTGTCCAAACGGTATCAGTTCTTCACTGATCATGCAAGCGGAGTTGAAGCAGCTTTTTCCGAGTATCGATTTCAGTTTGACTAACTCGGTGAAAGAGCTGGAAAACATCCCGGAAGATACCTATGACGTGATTTTTACGAACACTCCTTTGTCTTCCAGTAAACCGATCTATGAGATCCAGCCGATCATGACGATGGAAGAAAAACAGCGATTACTGGTACGAGTTCAAGAAGAGCTTTTACTGCCGGGTGTAGCCATTTTATCACCGGAACAAATCATTAAATTCATGGAGCCCTACATTGAGTTGAAGCAAGGAATCACCAAAGGAAAACTATTGGATGTCTTGACCAAGAAAATGACAACCCTACAAAAGAATAAGGAGGATGTAAGACCAATGCTTTCAGAATTGATAATTTCAGAAAATATCGAGCTGACAGATGACAAGTTGGATTGGCAGCAGGCGATCGCACGAGCGGCGAAACCTTTACTGGATCAAGGGAAAATCGAAGAGAGTTATATCGAAGCGATGATCGACCGGGTCAAAGAATTTGGAGCCTTTATCCATATCGGTAAAAATATTGCTCTGCCCCATGCCCGTCCGGAAAGTGGCGTGAATGAGCTGGGTATGACTTTGCTAAAAACATCGGAACCAGTGTTGTTACTGGACGATGAAAAGCACGCGATTACCGTATTCATTTGCCTGGCAGCCGTCGATAACGAAGCACATTTACGTGCGCTGGCAAGTTTGACAAAAATCTTGTCGAATGCAGAAAATCTTGAAAAATTATTAGCAGCAGAAACAAAAGAAGAAATTCAAACTATTTTAAAAGGAGAAGATGACAAATGAAAATGGCAGCAGTATGTGGATCGGGATTAGGATCGAGCTTTATGGTGGAAATGAACATCAAAACAGTTTTAGCAGAATTGGGACTTAATGAAATCGAAGTCAATCACTACGATGTGGGAAGTGCAGCACCAGAGTTGGCGGATGTCTTCTTCGTTGGTGGAGATTTGGCAGACAGTGTACAGCATTTAGGCAATGTGGTCGTGTTAACCAGTATCATCGACATGGATGAACTGCGTGACAAAGTGAAAAAAGTAGCAGAAGAATACAATTTAATCTAAAGAGAGAGAGGGTATTTACATGAATGGAGTTTTGGATGTTTTAATCGATATCGCCAGTACACCGGCGATATTGGTTGCTTTGATCGCAGTATTAGGGCTAGTCTTACAGAAAAAACCGTTGAGCGACATCATGCGTGGCGGAATCAAAACCTTTGTCGGCTTTCTAGTCGTCACTTCTGGTGCAGACGTGATCGTGAATTCATTAGAGCCATTTGGTGAGATGTTCCAGCAGGCATTCAATGTTTCGGGAGTCGTTCCAAACAATGAAGCGATCGTGGCACTGGCTTTGGAAGAATTTGGCACATACACTGCACTTATTATGTTATCGGGTATGGTTTTCAATATTATCATCGCACGTGTAACTAAATTCAAGTACATTTATTTAACCGGTCATGCAATGCTTTATATGGCCTGTCTAGTTGCTGTAATTTTAGCAACGACTGGAATGAACGGTGTGGTTTTAGTCACTGTAGGTGGCTTGGCTTTAGGAATTGCTAACGCTTTAGCACCTGCGATCGCCCAACCGTTCACACGGATGATCACCAAAAACGATACGGTTGCTTTGGGACATACCGGGAACTTTGGCTATGCCTTCAGTGGACTGGTTGGTAAATTAGTCGGAAACAAAGAAAAATCAACGGAAGACATCAACTTTCCTAAAGGTTTGGCTTTCTTGCGTGACTCAACAGTCAGTATCACGATCACGATGTCTGTGGTATATGTGATCGTGGCCTTGTTTGCCGGTGGAGAGTATATCACGACTAATTTAAGTGGTGGGACGAACTACATCATCTTCGCCTTACAAAAAGCAGGAACCTTTGCAGCAGGTGTCTTCATTATCTTAGCAGGAGTACGTTTGATCTTGGCAGAGATCGTACCAGCCTTCAAAGGAATCTCAGAGAAGTTGGTACCAAATTCTATTCCAGCCTTGGATTGTCCAATCGTATTTCCTTACGCACCAAATGCCGTATTGATCGGTTTCTTCTCTAGCTTCATCGGTGGGATCGTGAGCTTGGTATTTATGGCGATGACTGGTTCGGTAATTATTTTACCAGGTGTCGTTCCTCACTTCTTCTGTGGCGCGACCTCTGGGGTATACGGAAATGCAACCGGTGGATTACGCGGAGCGGTGATTGGTTCCTTCCTGCAAGGGATCCTGATCAGCTTCATGCCGATCTTCCTGATGCCGGTCCTTGGGAATCTTGGTTTTGCCGGTTCGACATTCTCTGACACAGATTATGGTGTCGTAGGGATCTTCATGGGAAGTTTGGCCAATGTCGGCGGACAAATCGCAGTGATCAGCGGAATCGTTGCAGTATTAGCAGTGATGATCGTGATGACCGTTTTAGGTAAAAACAAACAGACAGCAAAATAATCAGTGGGGAGTTTTGAAGCAATGAATGAGGGAACATTAACGAAATTAAGTATCTTGGCAGATAAAGTTCGTTTAGATACCTTGAAAACGTTGAAAAACATGGGCTACGGACATTTGGGCGGTTCTTTTTCGATCGCTGAACTGTTAGCCGTTCTGTATGGCAAGCAAATGAAGATTCGGCCAGAAGAGCCTCTGTGGGAAGATCGTGATCGACTGGTTCTTTCTAAAGGGCATGCCGGACCAGGTTTGTATGCCATGTTAGCGAATATGGGTTATTTTGATAAAAGTGTGTTGGCGACATTGAATGAGGGGGGCACAAACCTGCCCTCTCATCCAGATCGCCTGAAAACACCGGGAGTGGACGCAACAACGGGTTCACTGGGTCAGGGAACTTCTGTGGCAGCGGGACTAGCAACAGGGTTGCGACTGGCCAAAAAAGACAACTATGTTTATCTGATCTGTGGAGACGGTGAGTTGAATGAAGGACAATGCTGGGAAGCTTTCCAGTACATCGCGCACTTCAAATTGAACAACTGTATTGTGATCATTGATGACAACAAAAAACAGCTGGATGGACTCACCGTAGATATCATGAATCCTTTCGATTTTCAAAAGAAAATGGAAGCATTCGGTTTCTATACCTTGAAGGTCAAAGGGGATGACATCCAAGGGATCGATGAAGCAATCAATGAGTTGAAGACGATCGAGGATCAGGCAGTCTGTCTAGTCCTAGACAGTATCAAGGGACAAGGTGTATCTTACTTTGAAGAATTGAAAGACAATCACTCGGTCAAATTCAACGGTGATGAGATCAATCAGGCAGCAGACGATGCGATCGCTTCACTGGAAAAATCGATTGAGGAGCGTGAACATCAATATGTTTAAACTGACAGACAATCAAGAAATTGGCAAAGAGCTACGGATGGTCGTGGTAGACACTATCAAAGAATTAA
This sequence comes from Enterococcus olivae, assembly GCF_053760925.1. Lineage (NCBI taxonomy): Bacteria > Bacillati > Bacillota > Bacilli > Lactobacillales > Enterococcaceae > Enterococcus > Enterococcus olivae. The sequence continues at coordinate 28,017 of NZ_JBSMVT010000027.1, read as the reverse complement.
TGGCAGAAAACGAACGTGTCGTAGCACTGGATGCTGACTTGGGCGGTGCCAGTGGCTGGACGACCTTACAAGGGGCAAGCAAAGAACGGTTTATCAATGTCGGGATTGCAGAAGCCAACATGGTGGGTGTTGCAGCTGGACTGAGCTTGGCGAACTATGTTCCTTTTATCCATACGTTTGGTCCTTTTGCTACGAGACGTGTTTTTGATCAAATGTTCATCTCTGGTGGTTATGCAGGCAATACGATCAATGTGTACGGCTCAGATCCCGGATTTGCAGCTGGACCAAATGGTGGCACGCATACGACCTGGGAAGATGTGGCTTTGATGCGCATGATCCCGAACTCGGTGATCTGCGATGCTGCTGATGAGGTACAGATGGAGTGGCTCATTCGCACCTTCAGTACCATGCAAGGGGTTCATTATGTTCGTGGCAATCGAAAAGCAGTCCACAAGGTCTACGAACCAGGATCAACCTTTGAACTTGGCAAAGGCAATCTGTTACAGGAAGGGACAGACATTCTGCTGGTTGCAGCTGGACAGTTAGTATTTGAAACATTGCAGCTCGCACAGAGATTAGCAGATGAAGGACATTCTGTGGCAGTGATCGACATGTTCACGATCAAACCATTGGATAAAGAACTTCTTTTAGCGCAAGCCAAAGACAAGAAATTGGTCGTGACGATTGAAAATCATTCGATCACAGGAGGGCTGGGCAGTGCCACAGCCGAAACATTGGCTGAAGCAGGCGTTGCGGTTCCCTTGAAACGAATCGGCGTCGATGAACGTTTTGGTCAGGTCGGTACTCCAGACTTCCTGCAAGAGGAATTTGGTTTGACCACCAACAAGATCTACGAGCGTTTGCAAGACGTTTTATAGGAAAACAAAAACTCTTTGGAAGAAGATTCCAAAGAGTTTTCTTGTGTTGTCAGGACATATAAAAGGTTAATTCTTCTTTTGTATAGGGCGGGTCTTTTCGGGGACCGCCGAACTGGTCTTTGCGAGGCTGGAAGCCTAGGATCTTTGCTGATTCGATGGCAAATTCTCTAAAGGCAAAATTGATCGCTGTCAAAATGCGATGTTTCTCATCATAATACCAGGGCTGCCGCTGATGATTTTCTTTTTGGAAAAAGTCAAAGGCATCCAAGGTTTCCTCAAAAAGTCCCGCTGTGAAACCCACGCCATCCAAAAGTCCAGCTTTGGCTAACACCATCGGAGACGAAGACATGGCGCTGATCAATGGACGATCCTTCATCGTGGTTAACGGACGTAAAAAATCAATGATTCGTTCATCTTCTGCTACGGGATAAGGATTGATGATCCCTGGCAATATCACAATCGCATAGTCAGAAAAATCGATCTCCTCAAACGTTTTCGTGGGTGTCACTAAAAACTGATCCTCCGTGGGATACGTCGTTTTTTCTGCGCCGACTGTATTGATCGTCCACATCTGTTCCCAAGGCTGGTAAATCGTTAGATAGTTGGTCAACAAATTGATCTCACTCAAAGACATGCCGTTGTAAACCAAGACGAGTGCTTTCTTTGCTGTCATAAGTATTCCTCACAATCCATTTCATTTTTTATAGAATTTTTCCATGGTTTTCAGGATTGGTAAGGCTACACAAAAAAACATCCAAATCCACATCGAACCAATCCTGAAAATCTGCATACGTCTCCCTTGAAGGAAAATCGTGGTCTGCAGTTTCAAAAAATTGGTTAGTTGCTCATTGTCGGCTTCCTCTTTTCTTTAGAATTACATCAAGAATAACATAGAAAGAAAAGGTTTACAACGAAGGGAGCGCTCATTTTCAGCCTTTAGTAGGAGTGAGTTTCCTTCTATGGCAGGAGTAAAAAATAACTGAAATTTGTTACACTTTTTCTAAGAGATGAGGAGGGGGAAGAAAAATGAAAGAAAAGCTGGATATACGATTGGTTTTAGGGTTGGCACTGTTGGCACTTATTCGTCCATTTTTGAGTATTCTAGGAATTGCTGACTTGCTAGGAAAACCTTTAGTTAGCTTGGGAACCACACTGTTGCTCACGCTGGTCTGGGTATTTGTGGCAAAGAGCAAGGCAGAGGATCCGTTGTTGACACTGGCTGCAACAGGACTCGTTTACGGAGCTATGGCTATTTTTCTTAGTGCCGTACTGTCACCAATGATACTAGGACAACTGCAAGGACCTACTTTGAGTATTCGGGCGATCATCAGCGTACTGATCACCAATTTACTTTGGGGAGCATTAGCAGGGCTGCTGGCAAAAGTTTTACAAACACTAAAAAAGTAGCTGAGTGAGTTTACTCAGCTGCTTTTTTATATGTTCACCCTATGTCCACTAGACTCAATCACAGATACTAAGGCATCAAAGCTCAAAAAGACGGTGGCCGTATTGTCATTGGGGTGGACGCCAATCAAAGGGAGATTGACTAACTCTGCATCGGCATAAAAGGTGACGGCTTGCGTCAGATCATTTAATAAACCTAACGGACTGACCGAACCTCGGGTCAGTCCTAAGTATTCTTGCAACCGTTCTTCTGAGCCAAAAGAAAGCCGCGTGGAGCCGATCTGTTGCTGCAACAGCTTCAGATCGACTGTTTTTGCAGCATCACAAATGAATAAATAATAGTGACTACCCTTAGCGTTTCGTAAAAACAAATTTTTCACGACCACACTGTTTTTTGGAAAAGCCACAGGTACTGTTTCTAGGGCAGTATAAATTGCCGGATGTTCAATCAATTGATAGGAAATATTCAAATGCTCCAAAGTATTTAAAACAAATTGTTTTTGCTCTGTCATCTTTCTCCCTCTAATCTAAAATTTCATTTTCGCCACGATCCTTCAGTTCCTTCAAATGAGTCCGCATCTGTTGAATGACTTCTTCTGGATGGCGTTCCCAGGTTGCCAGTTCAGCAACGATCTTTAGTGGCTCCTTTGAACGATAGGAGCGTGTAGGATTTCCAGCAAAACGTTTGTCCGTCAGATTCGGATCATTTTCAAATGCGCCCTGTGGTTCTACGAGATAGATCCGCTCCGCTTCGGTACCAACAGCTAACTCAGCACCCCATTTCGCAGCATCCAAGGTTGCGGTGAAGTAAATATGATTAGAGACACGATTCTCTTCAAAGTTGGAGTCATGTTTGGGTGTCAGTAGCTCGCCTAGTTGCAAAGGTATTTTAGTTCCATGGAAAAATGGTCCTCGATCTAAAACGTCGTGCGTGTCCATTAGCAATCCCTCCATGTTAAGTGAATGTCCTAAGCATACTCTCTTCAGAAGAAAAATCAAAGAGCATTTTTACATAAAGTTTACCGACAAGACAAAAGCCATATAAAGTTTATGTATTTTGTACAGAAATTTTTCAGAAAATAAACAATACAGACTTACAATATAGCTTAGGATAGTTGCTATTAGAGAAACACAAACTATTCAACAAACTTAAAGAGAGAACATTTCGGAGGAAAAAAATGAAAAAAACAAAATTTTTGTTGACCTTTGCAGCAACAGCAAGTCTTCTAGGACTGGCAGCGTGTGGAAACGGCAGTAATGGCAATAGTGCAGGTTCAGACGATTCAGAGAATACAGAACCAGTAACAATCGAATATTGGCACGTCAATGCAGACACACAGGGTGGTCAAACGGTAAACAAGCTGGTCGAAGACTACAATGCTTCTCAGGATAATGTAGAAGTAGTCGCTAAATTCAATCCAGATATGTACAAAGGATTGATGCAGAACTTGCAAGCATCGGTTGCTTCGAACACAGTTCCTGATGTGGTACAAGTTGGTTGGGCCTTCAAAGATTATTTTGCTGAAAACTTCGAATATATTGACCCAACGGATCTGGTACAAGAAGTTGAACCAGAAAATGGCGATTATTTTGACAAATACTTTTTGGACAACATCATGCAGTTGGCTGAAAAAGATGGAAAATATGTCGGTGTACCGTATTCATTGAGTAACCCAGTCTTGTATCTAAACAGAGATCTGTTAAAAGAAGCGGGCTTAGATGAAAATGGACCGACGACGTGGACGGAATTAAAAGATTTCGCCAAAACGATCAAAGACGAAACTGGCAAATACGGTTTCTATCTACAAGAACCTGCGGACAGCTGGGCAACTCAAGCGTTGTTAGAAAGTAATGGCGCGAACGTGATCACTGACGGGAAAGCAACCTTTGCTTCTTCAGAAGGTGTCGAAGCTTATCAATTATATCAAGACATGGTTGTAACCGATGAATCAGCACTGCATTTACCTTGGGAGCAAGGTGTACAAAGCTTTATTGATGGCAATGTTGGGATGGTCTTCACAACGATTGCTCAACGTAACAATATCCAAAGTAATTCGGAATTTGACGTGACAGCAGTAGAATCTCCATCATGGGAAGGCAAAGAATTGAAACTTCCTGCGGGTGGTGCGATGTTAGCAGTTACTTCTCAGGATCAAGAGAAAAAAGCAGCCACTTGGGACTTTTTGGAATACTTGTATAGCGTCGAGTCAATGGCTGAATGGACCAAAGGAACGGGGTATGTTCCTCCAAGAAACGATGTTGCTGAAGCTGAAGATGGCTTGAAGCAATTCCTAGAGGAGAATACCATGATGGCGCCAGCGATCAAGCAAATGGATGGCATGGTCAGCTGGACAGCCTTTCCAGGGGATGCTGGCTTGGAAGCAGAACAAAAACTATTAGATATGCGTGATAAAATCTTATCCGGCAGTGATACTCAAAAAACAATGGAAGAAACACAGGATGAGATCAACAAGTTGATGGAATAAGAACACTAGAGCACGCGGAAAGGACGGTTTCCTGTGTGCTCTGTTCTTTGTAAAGGAGTTTGTCTATGAAAAAGTTTCAACATTATTTAGGATATATTTATCTTTTTCCAGCCTTGGTGATCTTAGCAGTCTTTGTGATATATCCGTTGATCTATACGATCTACCTTAGTTTTTTTGACTGGAATATGGTGGCACCTACCAAAGATTTTGTCGGCTTTGCCAATTATCAAAAGATGCTGACAGATCCGATCTTTCATAAAATTTTAGGGAATACACTGCTCTATACGATTTTGTTTGTTTTATTTAGCTGCTTGTTCCCGTATGTGGTTTCTTTTTTGATGGATATCGTGATCGTCAAGGGTAAAGAGCTTTACAAACCGATCTTTTTTATACCAGCAGTGATTTCGTTGGTCGTGGCTTCCATGGTCTTTACTTGGATTCTCAATCCTGTTTCGGGACCGGTAGCGATCATTTTACAATCGATTGGAATCAAAATGCCGATGTGGACCAATCTTAACGGCTGGGTCATCAGTGTGATCGCGGCGATCACTTCTTGGAAAGTCTTTGGTTACAACTTTATCGTGATTTATGCAGCAATCGCTGGGATCGACAGAGAAATGATCGATGCTGCCAAACTAGACAAGGTACCTACTTGGAAAATTTTCTTCCGGATCGTGCTACCAATGAGTAGTTCAACAGGAATCTATCTGTTGATCATGACAGTCGTTCAGGGGTTGCAGTATGTCTTCACACCGATCAAAATCATAACCAAGGGTGGACCAAACAATGGGAGTTCCAATTTGATTTACTATACCTATCAAAAAGCTTTTGAAATGTACAGAGTCGGTGAATCTTCGGCGATTTCTGTGCTGACACTGCTGATCTTCCTGCTAGTACTGATTTTTACCTTCAAGTACATTGAGAAGGGAGTTTACTATGAAAATTAATAAACGTTTTTGGGTCCATGTGCTGTTTATTGTGATTTTGCTGGTGATTGCTTATCCATTGCTGTTTATCCTAGCGAATTCTTTTAAACCTTTGAAAGAAGCCTATCATACGATTTTGAGCTTGATCCCGGCAAACTTTACATTTAGTAATTTCACCTATTTGTTTGACAACTTGCCATTGCTGAAGATTACTTGGAATACCTTCTTTGTTGCAACAGTGATCACGGTAGTCAAACTGGCCGTTGCCTTTTTTGCGGCTTATAGCTTTACCTACTGCCGGATCAAAGGGAAACAGTTCTTGTATCTGTTTATCATTGCCACCTTGTTTATTCCGTTTACAGTCTCGATGATCCCCAATTATTTGCTGATCACTAAAATGAATCTGATCGATACGTCATGGGGAGTGATCTTGCCTCAGTTTGCTGATGCGATGGGGATTTTCTTGTTGACTCAAACCATGAGAGGCATTCCTAAGTCATTGTTAGAGGTGGCAGCACTCGACAATATCAGCCAAGGCAAGATCATGTTGAATGTGATTTTCCCATTGACTAGACATGCGATCACTTCTACCGGAATTTGGTTTTTCATCACTTCATGGAACGAGTTCGTTTGGCCGGTACTGATCTTGAAATCGATCGATCAATACACCTTGCCGCTGGCGATGCAAACCTACATTAGTTCCGAAGGTGGGACTAACTTTACTGTAGCGATGGCGATCAGTCTGATCACGATGTTTGTACCACTCGTACTATATATTATCTTTCAGAAATACATCATTGGCACCTTTGTATCTGCTGGAATCAAATAGGAGAAGAATATGGGAAAAGAAATTAGACTTGCACAGATATCAAAAAAATATGGAGAAAATGTGATTCTCGAAAAAATCGATTTAGAGATCGCAGCAGGCGAACGTATCGTCTTATTAGGTCCTTCAGGTTCAGGAAAATCTACGCTATTGCGAATGATTGCTGGACTAGAGGAGATCGCTGGTGGCGAATTGTATTTAGGCGATCAGCTGGCGAACGATTTGGAATGCGGCGATCGTGATATTGCGATGGTGTTCCAGAATTATGCCTTGTATCCGCATATGACTGTCACTGACAATATTGTCTTTTCTTTAAAAGCGAATAAAGTACCTAAAGCTGAGGTCGAGCAACGTTTACATGAGTCACTAGAAATGCTGGATCTGCTACCTTACAAAGATCGCTTGCCTAAGGATCTGTCTGGAGGACAAAGACAGCGGACGGCTTTAGCGCGAGCGGTTGTGAAGCGTTCAGATTACTTTTTACTGGATGAACCACTGTCGAATCTGGATGTTCGTTTACGTTTAGATGCACGGATGGAGCTAGTGAAGATTCATGACAAATACCAACAGACCTTTGTTTATGTCACGCACGATCAGATTGAAGCCATGACTTTAGCTCACCGTATCGTTTTACTCAACGAAGGAAAAATCCAGATGGTCGATACCCCACGCAATGTTTACTTGCGTCCAACCAATGTTTTCACGGCTACGTTTATTGGCTCACCGGGAATGAATATTTTTGATGGAAAATTTCAGGGTACGTCAGTCACTATTGAAGGTCAGTCGATTGCTTTATCTGAGGATTGGCAAAACTTATTGGCTAAACAAGGTCAGCAGGAATTGCTTGTAGGAATTCGTCCAGAGCATTTCATCCTCTCTAAAACATCAGGAGAGCTGAAGGCGCAGATCGTTTATCGTGAATTATTAGGTCAAAGCTATGCGCTGACCGTCAAAATGGGCGAAAAAACCTTTATTGTACTCAGTGAAGAGGACCACTGGCAGGTTGGGGATACGGTATGCCTACAGATTCCAGCGAAACGCCTGCATTTCTTTTCAAAAGAAACACAAACGAATCTAGGTTATCCATTTGATCTAGAGAAAGGGGACAACATCCATGAAGTTCTTACATCTGTCTGATACGCATGTTCGTGTTGATTATCAAGGCAATGCGTTGACTAGTAAAATGTTCAATCAAGAAAGTAATCCTGTTTTAAGACTAAGACAACTATTAGAGGATGCTAAAAAGGAAGATTTTGATTTTGCTTTGGTTACAGGAGATCTAGCGCACGAAGGGGAACTGGCTGACTATGAGTTGTTCAAACAAACCTGGCAGGAGCTTTTGCCGGAAGTCCCTTACTATTTTTGCCGAGGCAACCATGATCGTCGAGAGGTCTTTTTTGAAGCGATGGCGGTTCAGGGCAATGAAAACGATGAGTATATTGCTTGTGATGTCGTGAATGGCTTACGGATCATTCGTTTGGACTCCGCTCAGGATGCCCACCACGAAGGCAAGATTTCGGTTGCTCAAATGGAGCAATTGGCTGAATGGTTGCAGGAACCTGCAGAAAAAGGCACAATTTTATTGCAGCATCACCCTTTAGCTTGGGAAGAAGAAGGCATTGCTACTGAAGTACCGAGTGGTTTTGAAGAAGTGATCGCTAATAGTGATATTCTAGGAATTTTTGTTGGACATATCCATCAAGGCACCACGATTCAGTACGGTGGAAAAATGCAGCACATGGCGGAAGCCATCTCTTTTGGTGTGGATGAATATCCAGATGTTTCCATTTTTACAAATCGTACGGGTTACAATAGCTGTTCCCTTACCAAGAATGGTTTGTTTGTCTACCATCATTATTTATCTCCTCAACAAACCGTGATTGGTAGTCTTAAGAAACCATTTGAAGGTAATTTTTAATGGAAAAACGTCATAGTCAACGTCACAGGATATGTGGCGTTTTTCTATTTATTCAAAAATAGATTTTCTTCGATTTTTGTGTCATGATAAATAGACAAGTAGATAAAAAAGAAAAGAGGGCGAGAAGATGGACACATTGCGAGATATTTTCCCAGAGGATGAGCAATACGATAGATTCAAACAAACGGAAGTCGAGGCTTTGGTGTTTTCTTTTGAGGATCTAGGTGAACTGCCGATAACAGCCAGCAAAGCAGGGGGGATCGGCTATTTGCCAAAAGCAGAAGCGTACCCTACAAATGCTGAAGGTCAACCATTGACTTTGCTAGCACAGATCAACTTTGCAGAGATGCCGTCCTTGACTCCCTATCCGGAGACAGGAATTTTGGCTTTTTATGTGGACGGCTTTGACGATTTGATCGGTTTAGATTTTGATCAGCCGACCAATACATCTGGGTTTCGGGTTCTATACTTTGAAGAGATAACAGCCGAAGCGTATTCTCAAGCAGAGATCGTTGCCTTGTTTGCTCCTTATGACGACGAGGAACAATTTACGGTTGTTGATACCGAACTAAAAATGACCGGAACCATCGAAAAGCGGTATTTGTCAAGAGATAGTTACGATTTCAAGAACGTGTATGGTGTCGATTACTACGAGTATTTTGAGGAGCAGTTTGGAGACGCTGCCGATGATGTTATGGATGCACTTTTCGAGCTCGATCATCACAGTGGCAGTCAAATGGGTGGTTACCCTTTCTTTACACAGGAGGATCCACGTAAGTATGCTGATGAGGTGACCCATACGGAGCTGTTATTCCAGCTAGATACGGATCAATCCGGAATCATGTGGGGAGATTCAGGTGTCGGAAACTTCTTCATTTCAAAACCAGATTTGGAATTACGAGACTTTTCCAATGTGATGTATAATTGGGATTGTTACTAAATCAAGAGACAGGGTGAGGAAATGAGCCGACTAGCAGAATATCAACAAGCGATTTACCAAAACAAAGTGGATCATGGATTCAACGTGAGCAATGTGGAAAAAGAATTTCTACTGTTGTATGGTGAGGTTGCAGAAGCCTTTGATACCTATAAAAAGAAAGAGGGGATCGGCGAGAAATTGGCCGATGTAGCAATCTATCTTTTAGGTCTCTCTGAAATTTTAGGGATTGATCTGGAAACAGAGATCCAACAGAAAATGACGATCAATAGCAAACGTGTCTATCAAAGAAATGCGCAAGGATATGCTGACAGGATCGACGAATAGTAGAGAAAATTTCAAAATGGTACCCAAATGAGCCATCGATTCCTAGTTTGGGTATTTTTTTCTTACTATACGGATGGCGAATGACTAAAATAGTTTTTGTTTTAGGACAAAAAAGCATGATTATTGACTACTTTATGAGTATAATAAGGGTATGTTATTTATAATAAAGGGGGATAATTATGAAAAATAAATTCTGGTTATCGATTTTTGTAAGCATGTCATTAATCGTCTTGGTCGCTTGTTCAAATGAAGCTTCAGAAGAGGTAGACAGTTCCACGGAAACTATCGCTACAGAACAATCATCCACAGAAAGTGTCCAGTCTTCAGCAAGCGATGAATCCACTGAATCATCCAGTCAAGAAATATCTTCAGAAGAGAGTGAAGAAGAACCTGAACTGGTAACGGTCAATGAAAGCGAAATATTGAATAATGAGTATCGCTCGTTAAATGGAACCTGGACCAATTCTGACGGCTATCAATTGGTATTCGAAGATGGAACGGTGACCGTTCTAAATGACGATTCAAACAGTCAGTATTCGTTAGTCAATCCCCAAAAAATGAGTAACGTCATTTACTTATCTTTTGATCCTGCTCCTGCACCAAATGGTATGAATCTCATGATTGCCATGGAAGGAACGACTCCGGAAGGAACTGGTCCGAATGGAACGGATGGAACTGATTCTAATTTTGATAGGATCATCATGGGAAACAATGGAGGAACATTGCTATTTGCTCCTGAAGCAGATGGAGGAATACCGGAAACGGCGTATTATAAAGACGAAAATCAGTAAAGCAAAAATAAAAGGGAATCAAACGAGCGATTGATCCATGAAGATCGCTCATTGATTCGCTTTTTTCTGCGTTTAATTTTTGAAGGTTGTTTTTTATCAAATTGTTTATTCGTTCAGAATACTTTTCTGCTGAAAATCATGATGAACAATCTCTAATAACTCAAAGGTTTCGTCCTCATGGTAAGTGAACTTCAAAATACCACAGTTACTGAGCCGGATATTTTTCTTAGGCTCCGGGCTCCAGTACTGCATAAAATGCCGACAGAAAGCTCCGTGTGAAACGGCTAAAACAGTTGTTCCAGCAGTGTTTTTCATCATTTGGGTCAGCGTTTGTACCATCCGCTGCTCTAACTGAGCTTCACTTTCACCACCAAAGGGAACGAAAAATTCGCCATAGGGTGCTGCAGGCTGCAGGACACAAGGTTCTCCTTCAAAAAGTCCAAAATGCCATTCCTTCAACCCTTTCAAACGAGTGTAAGGTAAATCAGTCACACATTCCAAGGTATCTGCAGCTCTCTCAGAGGTTGAACAATGGGCATCATCAAAAACAATCTCATTGTTTTTGAAATACTCTTTGGCTATTTGTGCCTGTTGAAGACCTGTTTCTGTCAAAGGAGAATCACAAGCGCCTTGTATTTTATTCAGTTGATTGAATAAGGTTTCTCTATGTCGCATCAAGTACAATGTTTTTTTCATTCCTTCGCCTCGTTTCCGTGTCATTCTATTGCTATGTTATCACAAGTGTTTCGCCGATCGATGCCTATTTCCTCTTTTGCAGGAAATCATTTATCCAAAATTTTTGCCTGAAAGAGCTATGTTATACTGAATAAAAAAGGAGGCGGGCCGATGTCGATCCCTGCATATGAACCATTAAATACATTGAAAAAAGTCGATCAAAACATCTGGATCGTAGACGGTGAACGAATCAACATGGCTGTTGGGCCTCTGGGAGTTCCTTTTTCGACCAGAATGACGATCATTCGATTAAAGGATGGTTCTCTGTGGTGTCATTCACCGATCAAACCGACAGCTTCCTTATTGGCGGAAGTTGATCAGTTGGGTGAAGTCAGACATCTGATTTCACCCAATAAAATCCACTATGCATTCATCGGGGAATGGAAGCAGCACTATCCGCAAGCGACTACTTGGTCCAGTCCAGGTGTCGAAAAAAGAGCTCGTTCACAAAAAATATCCGTAGTTTTTGATCAGCCTTTGGAAGAAAAAGCTCCTCGTATTTGGCAGTCGGAGATCAAACAGCTGCATTTTAAAGGTAGCTTGGCAGTAGAAGAAGTTGTTTTCTTCCATAAAAGCAGTCAAACGCTGATTTTGACAGATCTGATTGAGAACTTTGAACCCCAGCGTAGCAGTTTTTTCTGGCGTGTCGTTCACCGGCTTGCCGGAATCGCTGATCCTGACGGTCGGACACCGATTGATTTTCGGATGACTTTTACGGGAAGAAAAAAGCAAGCTCGCCAATGCTATCGGCAAATGCTTGCTTGGCAACCGGAGAAGATCATACTTGCTCATGGTCGCTGGTATGCAACTAATGGGACAGCCGAGCTTCAACGAGCTTTTCGTTGGTTAGAAAAAGGAAAGAAAAAATGATTGAATTGACCCACTATCTTTTGATAATTTTCAAGAGGTCTTACATTTGACGGTTGGTGAGAACCAAGAAGAATTTGTCGAAACACCGGCATACACTATCGCCTTGGCTTAGGCTGGTTTGATGGAGAAGGCGCCAGAAAAATTGTTTGTGATCCTGGATGAAAAAATTCCTGTCGGTCTGGTTCTTTATGGAAAAAGCGAAGTTGCCGAGCATGAACCAGAATTATTCCCAAATTATACAGCTGTCTATCGAATGTTTGGCTTTTTTATCGACCAAACCTTTCAAAAGCAAGGTTTTGGTAAGCAAGCACTAAGGAAAGTGCTTGAAGAGATACAGGCAGAAAATCTTGCGAGATTACCGATCACTCTCGAAGTGAAGGGACAAAACACTGTTGCTCAAGCATTCTATCAAGAGGCTGGTTTTCAAGATACCGGCGTACGTTACAATGACGATCTGGTCTATGTCCGCTTTTCAAAATAAAAAGTCTTACTCCGATTTGTGGTTGGAGTAAGACTTTTTTACTTGTTTTTCAAAGTAAGTTCTAATTTGACAGGTTGATGGTCGGTGTATTTGAAATCTTTATCGATCACCTGCACCTGATCCACTTCTAAATTATCAGAAAGGATAAATCCATCGATCACATAAACCTGTGATGTGGCATAATCGCCAGTGTAGGGTTGATTCAACAGGCGAGTCGTTGGATGTGTGTCATCAAAGACAAAAGAAAAATGTTCTGGAAGATCAGCGTTTAGCATCGCACCTGGAAACCATGTTGCATCTTCTGTCTTGGGAAATTCACGACTGTCTTCAAAGGTCTGATTAAAATCACCGCCTGCAATGACATAATTTCCTTTTTGGTATTCAGCTTCCAAAAGTTCGGCCAGCTTTTTGCTTTGAGCGATCTTTCCCTCGCCACTGTCGTAAGCCTCAAGATGCACATTGAAGAGAACCAATTCTTTCTCACTGTCTTTGATCGGTAAACGAGTCTCCAACAGCCCGCGTTTTAAATTAGCTGCTCGAACAGGCCAAGAAAAAGGAACCGGTAAGGCGATTCTTTGGGCTTCGCTAATATCCAGTTGGGTCAGGGTAGTCAGCCCACTTTCCACCCGACCAATTGGAGGGAAGGGATAAGGGACATAGTCCACCTTGAAATTATAGGCAAAGACACTGTTCAAAGACAACGCTTCTTTTAAGAAGACTTCCTGATCGATTTTATAGGAGCGTTTGGAATAACGATCGACTTCCTGCAGCAAGTAGACATCGGCCGGATGCTCTTGAAGTGTTTCAACAATGCCTGTTAGGTTGTTTTCAACGGTTTGCGTGTCCTTTGGTTGTACGCCTTTTCCACCATCCATAAAGAAATCCGCCTGCTCATCTAAACCGGCATAACCGATATTGTAAATCATCAGGGACAGGTTTTCTTGATCTAAGACCTGTTCGCTACGGGGAGGTTCGATCCCTTCGATTGCCGCTGGTCGATACTCACGGATTGAAAGATAGGCAACACCTAAGAATACGATTGCTAAAACCAGTAATAGTAAAGAGCCTAAAAATTTTAATGTTTGTTTCATAAAACCTCGTCCTTTATCCTTCTATAGACTCTCATTGTAGCCTATTTTGAAACAATTCGAAACCGATAGACGTTGAGGTCTATTTAACTAGTCGATGCTCTTATCGATTACTGAACGCAAAGCTTTTTCTCTCAACAATATTGTATCGACCTGATTTTGTCTTTCATATCCCTGGACTAGTACATTGCACAAATACAGCTGGGAAATGATTCCAGCCAAAGAACCACCGTCCAGAAATTCTTCGATCGCTGTTTGTAAAACAGTATCACTCAGCTTGGCAATCGGTGAGGAAAGATAATTGGTCACTGCAATGATCGTTGCACCGTTGTCCTTAGCAATCTTCATGGAGTCGTACGTGTCCTTCGTCCGTCCGCTCAAAGAAAATCCGATCACTACATCCTCTTCATTCAGTAAAGAAGCCGACTGTGCTTGAAAATGGGGATCCGTCACTGCTTTACAATGAACCCCGACACGTAGAAACATATTTTCCAGATTCATACTAGTATTGCCACTTGAACCCACACCAAATACGTAAAGATGACGTGCGTCTGTGATTGCTGAAAGAGCACGGATCAATTCATTCTCATTGATCAGTTGTCGAGTAGAATTCAAGGCATCGAATAGCCGATCCAGTACGTGATCATAAAAGGTGTTTTCTTCGACTGGTTGACTGCGACTAAAGTCTTCTTTAGCAATTTCTATTTTCAAGTCTGCAAAACCTGAAAATCCTAATTTCTGACAAAAACGAACGATCGTTGCATCTCCGACTTGAGTCATTTCTTTGATATCGCTCATGGTGGAATAGATCGTTTTTTCTTTGATTTCAAGTAAATAATCCGCTATTTTTTTTTCAGATTTCGTCAAGGTTGGATAATGTTCTTGTACAAGTTGAGTAAATTTCATAAATGTTTGTCCTCTTCTGCTTAATAATTCTATTATAGCGCATTCAAAAAAAGAAATCATAGTTTACAAAAAAGAAATCACATGATAGAATTCATGACATGGAGTTAAACTCCATTTATAAAATAGTATTGGAGGTAAAAAGGAGCATGGAGAAAGTAGAGCTAGTAAAACAGATGCAAAGTGGGGTGATCGTTTCCTGTCAGGCGCTTCCAGGAGAGCCTATGTATACTGAAAAAGGTGGGGTGATGCCATTGTTTGCCCTAGCTGCTAAGCAGGCAGGCGCGGTTGGGATTCGAGCAAATTCGGTCCGAGACATCCAAGAGATCAAAGAAATCGTCGATCTGCCCATGATTGGAATCATCAAAAGAGAATATCCGCCGCAGGAACCATTTATCACGGCTACGATGAGAGAGGTTGATGAGCTAGTAGCAACTGGTGTCGAAGTGATTGCTTTGGATTGCACGTTACGGGAACGTCATGATAGCAAGCCGATTGCTCAATTTATCCAAGAAATAAAAAATAAATACCCTGAGCAATTATTTATGGCAGACATTGCGACCTTTGACGAAGGTATAAATGCTTTCCAAGCAGGCATCGATTTTGTAGGAACCACTTTGAGTGGGTATACAACAGAGAGCCTGGATGCCGAAAAGCCGAATATTCCGTTAATAGAACAATTGACAGCGGAAGGGATTCCTGTAATCGCAGAAGGCAATATCCAAACACCAGAACAAGTCAAAAAAATCAAAAAAATAGGTGTCGCGGGAATCGTTGTTGGTGGAGCGATTACCAGACCAAAAGAAATCGCAAGTCGTTTTATTGCTGCTTTTAACGAATAGAATAGGGGGAATGAAAAATGTTTAAAAAGTTTTCGCAAATTGGTAGAGCAATGATGTTGCCGATTGCTATCTTGCCAGCTGCTGGGTTATTGTTGGGGTTGGGCGGTGCTTTAACGAATGAAAGTGCCCTGATTGCGTATCCGTTTTTAGATCAGGCTTGGCTACAAACGATCCTGAGTATCATGCGCTATGCAGGAAATGCAGTTTTTGCAAATTTGGCCCTCATCTTTGCGATCGGTGTTGCTGTCGGCTTGGCAAAAGGGGATAAAGGAACAGCAGGTTTAGCTGGCGGGGTTGCCTATCTTGTTTATACAGCTACCATCAGTGGATTTTTGCAATTGTTTTCTGAAGTGGATGCCACGATCGATACCGGAGTAGTCGGTTCGATTGCTGTTGGTAGTACGGTTGCTTTTTTACATAATAAGTATCGTAAAATCGAGCTACCACAATTTCTAGGTTTCTTTGGCGGTTCACGCTTTATACCGATCATTTCTTCCTTTGCGGCAATTCTTCTGGGAGCATTTTTTTACGTTATTTGGCCACCGATTCAAAATGGTTTGGGTACTTTGGGAGAAAATATCGCGCAAATGGGTAGTTTGGGAACATTTTTGTATGGTTTTCTGCTACGTTTGACTGGTGCAGTGGGCTTACATCATACGATTTACCCATTGTTCTGGTATACGTCACTAGGAGGAACGGAAACCGTAGCTGGTGAAGTGATTTCAGGAGCACAAAATATTTTCTTCGCACAATTGGCAGATCCAAATCATACGGGATTATTCACTTATGGCACACGTTTCTTCGCAGGGCGTTTTGCTACGATGATTTTTGGTCTTCCTGCAGCTTGTCTAGCAATGTACCATTCGATTCCGAAAGTCAATCGTAAGAAAAATGCGGGTCTGTATTTCAGTGGAGCATTGACTTCTGCATTGACAGGGATCACAGAACCAATTGAGTACATGTTCTTGTTTGTTGCTCCATGGCTGTATGTGATCCATGCTTTCTTGGATGGCCTTTCTTTTCTGGCCGCTGATTTGTTGAATATTCGAATCGGTAATTCCTTCTCTGGTGGTTTTATTGACTATATGCTTTTTGGTGTTCTGCAAGGAAACGATAAAACGAACTGGTTGTTAGTCATTCCATTAGGGATTGTCTGGGCAGTAATCTATTATGTCGTTTTCCGATTTTTTATCACGAAGTTCAAAGTAGCCATTCCTGGCATGGAGACTGGGACAGAAGTGGTTGAAGCGTCATCATCAGAACCAAGCAGTCTGCATCAAGAAGCATTGATCATCATTCAAGCATTAGGTGGTAGTGAAAATATTGAATCGGTAGAAGCTTGCGCGACTCGTTTGCGCGTAGCAGTGACCAATGGTGGATCTGTGGATAAGGAAGCTATTCAAAGACTGGGTGCAACAGCTGTTTTTGAAGTTCAGGGTGGGATCCAAGCCGTATTTGGCGGCAAAGCGGATCTGTTGTCTCAAGAGATCAATCAGATTTTAGGGGAAGACGAGTAAAGCAAAATCAAAAAACATCGGAAAGAGTTTTTCCGATGTTTTTTAATTTTTGAGGAATCGTCCCTGTTGCGTCAATTTCTGTTTCATCAAGATCGAAAGTACCAAGAGACTGCCTAGGTAAAAATAAACCATCCAGCCACTGAATTGAGTGAAGGGATAATCAGCTAGAAACAGTGAATTGACGATGCTCAAAAGAAAGAGAAACAAAAAACAAGCGAGGTGTAGTTTGATAAAATAATCTAGTGCTTTTAACGCAAAACTATGCAGTCGATCCAAGTACTTTCGTTGATTCAAGAGGATCCAGACAAGCAGTCCATAATCCAGAAGCAGAAAGAGTAGAATCAAAGGCAGAGTGATTCCGTTGCGAGATATAGCAAACCAAAAGCCTTGGAAAAAATACTCGATGCCGAGAGAATCATCCATCTGATAAGGAAGATACAAGACCAAAAATAGAGGAATGACCAAAGAAAGAAACGGCAGCAAAGCAAAGATGACAGGAAAAATTGCTAACTTTCGAATAAATTGATCCCAAGAGTCCATTTTTAAAAAGTTCATCGAATTGAAATTCATCGAGTGCTCCTTTCAGCGCTTTCTTTTTATTATATATTAAGCGTTCTCTAAAAGAAAAAAACTAGTCTGAACTGTGGCAGACTAGTTTACTTGTTTAATGCTGAATGTATTCCAAGATCAGTTCAAAAGTATTACGGATGGCATCGACATGTGTACGCTCCATGCCATGACTGCTGGCAACTCCCGGACCGATCAGTGCGGCTTTAATATTGGCACCACCGCTCAGGGCAGCCGAAGCATCACTGCCGTACATTGGGTAGATATCCACGGCATAATCTAGTTCTTTTTTCTTGGCGTAATTGACCAAGCGAGTTGTCAGATCATAGTCATAAGGACCGGATGAATCTTTGGCACAGATGGAAACATCGTATTCGGTACATTCTAGATCTAGTCCGATGCATCCCATATCGACAGCCAGTAATTCGGTAATATCTTCAGGAATCCAAGAAGCTCCATGACCGACTTCTTCATAAGTGGAGAAAATAAAGGTTAGATTGGTCGCCGGCTCAAGCTGTTTTTGCTTTAGAGTAGCCAGAATACTAACCAAAATCGCGACAGAAGCTTTGTCATCCAAAAATCTTGATTTGACGAAACCGGAGTCGGTAACGACAACTTTTGGATCATAGGCGACGATATCACCGTTTTGGATGCCTAGCGCTTGGACATCTTCCTTGCTTTCGACGCGTTCGTCCAGCTTGACCACCAAGTTATCGATGTCTCGAGCTTTGGTCGAAGCATCAGTGAAGACATGAATCGACGGTGAGTTGGACAGGATTGTTCCAGTATAGACCTTTTCATCACGAGTGATGATGTCGCAGTATTCACCATCAAGTGTCGGAGTTAGTGGGCCGCCCAATTTGGTCAAAGCTAGGGTTCCGTCACTGTTGATCGAGCGAACCATCAAGCCCAGAGTGTCAACATGGGCACTCATTCCGCGGGTTTGCGTGGTATCCTTACCCGCGACTTCCACGATCAGGTTACCCTTGGGAGTCGTTTTAGGCTGATAACCCAGCTTTTCGACGGTCTCTCTGACAAAATCGATTGCGTGTTTGGTGTAACCTGTTGGACTGTTGATCGAGAGTAATTCAACTAAAAATGACACGGTTTCTTCTTTGTTAAACATGAAAAATCTCCTTTTGATAATGATTGTTTTTTTACAATATAGCATAAGAAAGAAGCAAACATCAAACCAGCACATTCAAGGCTAGCCGAGATTCTCCTGCTCTTCAAGTGCTTCTAAATGAGCCAAGTGTTTTCTGCCCCAGCTACGCATCGATACCAACAGTGGAATCAAGCTAGATCCGTAGTCAGTGAGGGAATATTCGACTTTGGGTGGTACCTGCTGATAAACTTTTCGATAGACGATCTGATGAGCTTCCAATTCTCTAAGCTGCGAGGTCAGCATTTTTTTGGTGATCTCCGGAATCGATCGCTGCAATTCACTAAAACGCAACTTGTCCGTTTCCATTAAATGAAACAAGATGATTGGTTTCCATTTGCCAGAAATAATATCTAAGGCTGTTTGTAATTCCTGACACGTTTCTCCTTGATAAGTGTTCATATTGCCACTCTCCTTTCAAATAATCCTTATTTATCAAATGGTTTCCTAAAAGTAACTAGGTTTAAATAAAGTACCTTATTCCCAAAAGGAAACTTTGGTATTAGTATAAACCTAGAAGCCAAATGACACAAGAGCGTCTTTGGTTCGGAATCATTACAGGAAGTACACGTGATGTACGTGTGAATTTACAGGTAGCAGAGTGGGTCAAAACTTTTGCTGACGCACGCGGTGTTGAGGCAACATTTGAGATCGTGGATATCAAGGAAACCGGTTTGGGGCGATTCAACGAAGCAATCCCACCGTTGATGACCGATCAGAACTATGAAAACAAAGCACAAAAAGCTTGGTCCGAACAAATCGATCAGCTCGACGGCTTTATTTTTGTGACACCAGAATACAATAAGAATTTCCCATCTGCTTTGAAAGATCATTTGGATTATTTAGGAAAAGAATGGCATCACAAGGCAGCGGGGATCGTCAGCTATGGCTCAACCTTAGGAATTGCTGCTTCATTGGCACTACGCACAACGGTTTCTAATTTAAAAATCGCCACAGTGGAACCACAGGGAGCATTTAGCTTGTTCAACGATTTTGAAAATATGACAACATTCAAACCGATGGCGGTCCATGAACCTCGTTTTGGGGAAATGATCGATGATGTCGTTGCTTGGTCAACAGCATTGAAAACGGTGAGACACTAATTTTTTTCGAAAAAGGAGAGAGCGAATGAAAACGTTGGTTTTAGTTATCCATCCGGATTTATCCTTTTCTAGGGGGAACCGGACATTGGCAGAAGCGATTCCGCAAGTCTTCTGATGTGACGATCCATGATCTGTATGCGGCGTATCCTGATGGCCAGATCGATGTAAAGGCAGAGCAACAACGAATCAATCAGCATGATCGTGTGATTTTACAGTTTCCTTTCTACTGGTACAGTGCACCGCCATTACTGAAAAAATGGTTGGAGGAAGTTCTTACTTATGGTTGGGCATACGGTTCGACTGGAAGCAAGTTACAAAACAAAGAGATCATGGTTGCCGTGACAACCAGAGTGGATCAAATCGGTTATTCAGCAGAAGGTGATGTAAAGTACACGGTCCCTGAATTGTTGCGTCCCTTAGAAGCAACCAGCCATTTTGTAGGTGCCCAATTCTTGGAGCCCTTTGTTTTATATGGTGTTGAGCATCATTCCGAGGAGCAATTACAGGAAGCTGCCCAAAATTATGTAGAATATGCTTTAAAAGAATGTTA
Source organism: Enterococcus olivae (assembly GCF_053760925.1). Lineage (NCBI taxonomy): Bacteria > Bacillati > Bacillota > Bacilli > Lactobacillales > Enterococcaceae > Enterococcus > Enterococcus olivae. Next base: position 7,706 of record NZ_JBSMVT010000027.1, on the reverse strand, counting down.
AATAAGATTGATGAATAAAAAACAGGAGCCAAGAGAAAATCAGAAAAGATTTTCCTTGGCTCCTGTTTATGTTAGCTGATTAGTCGGCGGCTTCCATCACTTGGATGAATTCGCGCATGTAATCTGGTAGATCAGGTGGTCTTCGACTTGAAACGATATGACCATCTGAAATAGCCGGTGTATCTACCCAAGTTGCTCCAGCATTCGTCATATCATCTTTGATACCAGGTGTACTTGTGACTGTTTTTCCTTGTAGAATATTTGCTGAGATCAGTACCCAACCTGCATGACAGATTTGTCCGATCGGTTTTTTGTGGTCATCCATGTGTTTGACCATTTCGATCACTTCTGGGAAGCGACGTAGCTTGTCTGGAGCCCATCCTCCAGGAACCAAGATTGCATCATAGTCTGCAGGATCGATCTCTGAAAAAGCATAATCTGATTCTGCGGGAACACCGTATTTCCCAATATAAGTTTTCTTGGCTTCTTCTCCGACCAGGTCTACTTGTGCACCTTCTTCACGCAGACGGTGAACGGGATACCACAGTTCTAAGTCTTCAAAGTCAGTGTCGACTAAGGCGATGATTTTTCGGTTTTCTAAACGCAAAACAATCCCTCCAATTCTTCTTAATGCTACCTTTAGTCTAACAGAAGAAAGTAAAAATAACGATTGATACGATTTATTTATCGAAGTTTTCCATGATGAATAAGCAGGTTTGAACCATGGCTTCCTCAGAAGGCTGTAGACCGTCGTCGATCCATCGAGCCAGCACATTGTAAAAGGCGCCGCTCCAAAAAATCATGTCGTAACGTGTCTCCAAGGAATCTTTTGCCACTTGTGAGAGCATTTGTTCAGTGATCGCATCCAAAATAACATGTCCGAAGCCGGCTTTTTTTACAGCAGTGAAAGCTTGCGCATGTTTTCGAACGGTGACAAAAAGCGTGCGCCAGTAGATCTCTTGTTCCGAAAGAAAAGAATAAGTAGCGATCGTTCCATTAATCTCCTGAATCAGTTCTTGAAGCAGGGCCTGCAGAATCTCTTCTTTTGACTGATAGTTACGATAGTAGGCAGTCCGCGAGACTCCGGCTCGTTTGACGATCTCAGAAATCGTAATTTCATGAAACTCTTTTTGTTCCATCAATAGAAGCAGTGCCGATTCGATCGCTTCTCTGGTTAGTTTATTAGATTCTTGATTGGATAGACGAAGCATCTCATGCTTGTCATTTTTTGCTATCGACATTACAATTCCTCCATTTTTGTTCAGTCCGATTGTCCTTGAATTGACAATCATTTTCCGTGTTGTTACACTTGTCTTGACGTTACAAGTGTAACATTCGGAGCGGAAAAAGTCATCAAAAAGGAGTATTTATGGAAGCAATCACTTTAAGCAACGAGCATAAAGATATTTACAAAGTCAAGGAGCTTTATCAGAAAGCATTTCCCAAAAATGAACGTATCCCGTTTTGGTTTTTGATCCATCGCACCAAGCAAGTAAACGTTGAATGTGTAGCTTATTATGATCAGCAGGAGTTTGTAGGATTTACCTATCTGATCGAGCATCAGAAGATTACCTATGTATTTTATTTAGCGATTTGCGAGTCAGCACGTTCAAAAGGCTACGGATCGGTCATTTTGGATGCAGTCAAGTTGCGAAAGAATCACCGAGTCGTCTTGTGTATTGAAGCAACGGATGTGCCATCAAAAAAAAAAAACAGCGTGAAAAACGCAAGGATTTCTATTTGAAGAATCACTTTCAACCAATGGACTGGTATTTGCTGGAAGCCAACGAGCACTTTGAACTATTAAGCTATGGCGGAAAGGTCGCGGTCAAAGAATTTTTGGCGGTAGTCAAAAGTTTTGCGGGTAGCTTTTTATATCTCTTTGTAAAGCCTCGAACTTTTTCAGCAGATTCATTTTCCAAAGACTCGTGACGAGAGCTGTTCTAAAGAAAACCTCTCATTTTGTTTGGTATAATAAGTATAACCAGTAAAAGAAAGTCAAAAAATGAGGTGTAAAAAATGATTCATTTAAAAGCAATCGATCAAAGTAATTACAAAGCGTGTATTCAGTTGAAAACTACGACTGATCAAAAAGATTTTGTCGCAGCTAACTGGTATTCTCTTTTGGAAAGTCAGTTTGAAGAGCAACGTCAAGCGTTTGGTATTTATCGAGAAAATGAGATGATAGGATTTATCATGTTCAGCTATTACGATGCGGATGAACAGTATCCTGTCGATTCTTGGTGGATCGAGCGTTTGATGATCGACCAGCGTTTCCAAAACAAAGGATACGGTAGGAAAGCATTGCAAAAAAGTATCAAATGGTTTGAACAAAATCTCAATCAAAAAGAGCTACGGATCTCTGCAGTCTTTTCCAACGAAGCTGCCCTACACTTGTATGAATCTTTGGAATTCGTACGTACGGGGGAAGAAATTGATGGCGAAGCAGTCTTGTTAAAGAAATTCTAACAAGTCTCTTTTCATACTTGAGCCCGATGCTTTCAAGCGCTTACTGTTGTAAAATAAAAGTAAGAAGATGTTATAAGGTAAAGAGAAGAAAAGAGGGGGACAAAATGAAAGGATACGTGGAAGATCGGATTTGGATGATGAGCAATTTTATTTTGGCATTGTTCTTGTTGCTTGTTGCGGTCACGACAGATCAACTGATCGTTGGTATTTTGTTAGGAACCTTATTGTATCTCCCTATTAGAAAAGTTGTACGTACCTTCTATTGTCCAAAGAAAAAAGTAACGTAAAAGAGGAAGCAACTGTCGGTCACTTAGACAAGCAGTTGTTTCCTCTATTTTTATTTATTGTGCCGGATGAGTCTCTTTTTGATCAACCAACGATCGACAAGGATAGCACAAAACACTAATACGATCGAGGAAAGGATAAAAGTCAACCAAAAGGAAGGCGTGCTTAGAATTTCAGTGAAGGTAAGCATAGTGTCTTCAAAACTTGGTGTATACAAGTGTTTGGTTCTAAAAAAGAGAAAGTGGAATAAAAAATTGCCCAGCAGTATAATGATGACTTCTTTATAGTCAAACTCTGAAAGAATCTTCTTCATTGTGTTACCTCCGCTTTCTTTTAATGGTACTCCAAAAAGAAGGGGGGAGTCAAAATGTTTACTGAAAACAGTTACCTCAATAAATGCACGTTGTTAACCTAGAATAAACGCTCATCACAGTAGAGGGAAATACCATCTGCTACAACGAGCGTTATCGCTCCTACACTTAGTTCAAAACTTTGAGGATCAACCAAGCAGCAAAGCCGATGACTGGCACAAAGCTAATCAGTTTCAAAATCAGATCCATACCTTCAAATCCATAGATATACAACAGTAGACTAGCTGTTGAAAGCAGAATACCCACGATCTTTACAGAGACGGGTACGCCAGAGATCAGGAAAAGCCCGATTGTAGCAAAAATCAATCCACCAACAACATAGCTCATAAATTCAGTATCCAAAAAATTGACTGGATACTGATAACCTCCCCAAACGATTGTCAACAGTGAGACAACAACTAGACAGATTCCTAAAATAGACCATCCATTCATAGTATTTCTTCCTTTCTTTTTTTTGTGAATGAATAAAAATATAAATTCATTCATTTTTATTTTTTAAAATAAGGGAATCTGAGATCCCCCAGTGATGCTAGTTTTCTGTGAAAACACCTTTGATAAAATATTTGACCAGTGTCCAAAGAGCTTCGCTGTATCCTTCAAAAGAATCATCTGTGACATGACAGTCAATAAAGTAGATTAGATCATACACCTTGAGCAATTTTTCGGTCAATTTGGCGTCGAATTGTTTTGCTGCAAGTCTTTCTCGAAAAGCCTCAACTAAAAAATGATGAAAGGCATAATTTTCACTGTTTTTTTCTTTCAAATAATAGTCATGTAGTTTGTCGGCAATTGCAGGATTGCTCCATTCCGACAAAATTTTATTGTTAGAGGTATAGGTGATGGAATAAGTGAACAATTCATCGATCACATCGACAGGTTCGCCGTCCCAATTGATTTTGTTGATGATCGTATTTCGAATCATTTCATTCTCAGCTTCATAGATCTCAATAAAGATCTCTTCTTTCGATGGATAATATTTATAGAACGATCCAACAGCGATCCCGGCATTTTTGGCGATCGCAGCAACATTGGTTTCTTTGTATCCCTGTCTCAAAAAAACTTGGTGAGCGGCTTCTTTTAGCGCGAGTTTTTTGTCTTCGATCTTCAAGCCCTCCTTTTTTTATCTTTTATGAATGAATTAAAAATATTATTCATTCATAGTATCTCATAGAATCTATGTAGCGTCAAGATATCCTTGATGGCAGTCAGCGTGATCGTAGAAAAAAACGCAACAATGTATTGGGTTTTCTGATTGTCAAAGCATTGGCAGGAAAGAAGGGAACTACCAAGAATACGAGACTGGAAAAAAAGACAAAACCCAAAAAAGCATAGATCGGATCAACGAAGGATGTAGACAAGGGGCTTTGGTAGATAGCATAGAGCGGCTTGATCACGACATAGTAGTACAGAAAATTGCTCCCCAACCAGAGAAGCATGAGTACCAGAGTTCCTCTGCCCCGCAAGCCCACATCTCGCAACCGGCGCAAGAGCAAGCTGAGAAAAGGAACGAGGATCAACGTAGCTAAAAACAGCAAAAAAACCGAGGAAACGATCCAGACTAAATTCACCACGACAGTCAATTTCGAATAGCCTAGCATAGAAAGGAGTAAAGCCAGACTCAAAAGCATAAAAAAGGCAACGATAGTCACTAAAAATAAAATCGTCCACCCGTAATCCACTCGGTTTGTCCGACCGTTGACATCCAGTGCACGACTAAAAAAATCCTTGACTGCCTGCAGAAATCGTTGCTTTTTGGTAAAAGTTTGATCGTCGTCCATCCGTAAGCCTCCAGTGAGTTTGTTGTTCATTATTTTAACATAAATTGATTTGCTACGTCTCACTCAAAAATAAGAGGTTGTTCAGTAATTTGATACTTTACAGAGGATTATTTTAGAATCAAACAAATATTATGAATGATTCATTAACTTTTAATCGTTTCGTAAGCGTTTTTGTTCGGAATTTTCTATTGATTCTTAATTTCAATCTTGTTATGATGTCTGAGTAAGAAAAACCATATATTTCCGGTGATAGGGTCCGGAAGTCTCTACAAGTCGCCCGTAAAGTGACTTACTATGGCAAAGGTCTTGTTCAACCTTCTGCCAGCTTGTGGATTTTTCTATTTGAAGGAGGAGAACAATGAAAACGAAAATCGATCAATTTTTTGGTATCACAAAATCAGGATCCACGTACAAACGTGAATTTACAGGAGGTCTAACGGCATTTTTAGCGATGTCTTATGTTATCTTTGTGAATCCAATCATTCTGGGACAAGCAGGAATGCCTCAGGATGCTGTCTTTATGTCAACGATCCTTTCATCAGCAGTCTCGATGTTGATCATGGGTCTTTGGGCGAAATTCCCTCTAGGTCTGGCACCGTGTATGTCGATGAATGCGTTCTTTGCGTATTCTGTTGTGTTGCAAATGGGTAAATCTTGGCAGGAAGCACTTGCCTGTGTCTTGGTATCATCTATTTTATTTATTATTCTAGCACTGTCAGGACTGCGTTCAAAAATCATCCAAGCGATTCCCGTCTCCGTTAAACAAGCCGGTACTGTGGGCTTAGGTATTTTTATTGCTTTTGTTAGCTTCAAAAACTCAGGGATCATCGTGCCGGATGAAGGAATGTTCATTACATTTGGTGGTTTTCACGATCCGAATGTCCTGATTGCCTTCTTTGGTATTTTGACGGCTGCTTTTTTCCTGGTGCGTAAAAATCAGTATGCGGTCTTCTTGGGAATGATCGGTGCTGCGTTGTGTGGGTTGTTTATTCGCTTTGGTGCTTCTATGGATTGGTTCTCTCTAAGTGAGAGTGCAGTAGCTTCTTTGCCACAGTTGCCTGCAGGATCACCTGTCGTTCTTCCAACGGTACCGATGGAATCCATGTTGAATGAAACTTTTTTAGTAGCATTTAAAAATCTGGATAAAATGTTGTCTGCGGATTCGATCATCATTATTTTGACGTTCTTATTTTTAGATTTCTTTGGAACCGCAACGACGCTTTCTGCTGCTGCGACCCAAGTCTCTGACATCAAAAATGAAAACTTTGAAAATAATACGCGTATCTACAGTGCAGATGCGATTGGGACATTTTTTGGTTCGATCTTTGGAACGTCCAATTTATCTACCTATATTGAATCTGTATCAGGAATCATTGCTGGTGCAAGAACTGGACTGATGAGTGTGGTTGTCGCTGGCTTGTTCTTGCTATCGACCTTCTTTTATCCGATCCTGTCATTGGTGACACCGGCTGTAACGACACCTGCGATGGTGGTAATTGGTATTTTCATGATGCAAAACATTACGAATATTCGTTGGAGAGAAGGCTTTGAAGAGATCATTCCTGCCTTCTTAACGATCGTAATGATGCCATTGACTGGTTCGATCGCGTTAGGTCTAGTACTAGGCTTCCTATCCTATGAGATTTGTATGATCTTTGCCAAACGTACAGCGGAGATCTCGCCATTTATGCACATTATTTCGCTGATTTCAGTAGCGTACTTATTTACGCTATAAAATTAAAAACGAAAAATTCTGACAAGAGGCGTCTCTTCTTGTCAGAATTTTTTTATACTCGTTAGACGCGAACGTTTAATGAGAGTTATCTATTTGATGTGATCTGTCTCGGTATTTGGCTTTTTTTTAGGAACGCCGTATGTGATAAAGAATATAGGTCACTCATTTGCCTGTGAAAAACTCATACACAACACATTCTTAACAAGGATTTTACAGCATCTTAATTTGTTGTCGTTAGAATGGAAGTAGAGGAGAGGATGAAATGAAAAAGAGATTAGAGCTTCTCAGCTTTACAATTGCTGTTGTGTTCGTATTGTTTGGTTTATTCAGCTATTTGTTGCTGCTGCTTAATCATGTCTCATTGTTGCCGGGGCTACGCAGTTTGATAGTGAGTGCCTTGTTCGTGCTTGTTGTTTTGCGAATCAAAGTGGATTGGAAACATTCAGGGATCTGGATGTTGGGTCTCTTTGCCTTTTTAGCGATGTTTTTAGATGTTGCTGGCAACGAACTATTCAACAAACCACTGGAATGGTTTTTCAATGACGGGCAGCACCAGTTTCAGATCATTCGCGACATGTACACTTATGGAAGTGCGATGAATTTTAATTATCAGTTTGCGTTGGTAAACAATCAAAGCAGCGTCATTGATACAGTCAGTTTAGTCTGGATTTTTCTGTTTCGTTTTATCCAGTATTTGCTAATTGGTGCAGGTTTGTTGACACTGACTGGTGGGGTACGCAAAATTTGGAGACAGTATCGTTTGAAAGTGGAGAAATCCTTGCCGATCAATGAGTCTCTATGAGTTTACAATCAAATAAAAACAAGGCAGTACAAGACAAGTAAAAGGTTTTGTACTTTTTTTGTGTCTACTCAGAAAGATTTGCTGGGAACTTTTGCCTGTGATAGACTTTTGTACATAGAATCTTTGAGAGATAAATATCTTACCTGAATAATTCATAGCTCAATATTTAATCTATTTTATCGAACGAATAACCTATTTTGAAATAAGGTCAGGTATTTTCTCTAAAAATAATCTGTTTTCAGACTGTATACTCTTGGATAAAGCTT
>NZ_JBSMVT010000026.1:0-42728 GCF_053760925.1 Enterococcus olivae | reverse complement strand
TCAAATCTACATTAACAGAAAGGTGTTCTTTTTTCACGCACCAAATGGGTGAAAAAAGAAACTCTTTACAAATGTTGAAGAAATACGGTTTTAGAGCGCAAACTCATAAAACTATGAATTATCTAGGGTAAAGTTTTAGAAAAAATATTTAGTAGGTATAGTATTATTATAAAATACATAGACAGCATTCAATTAAAACAGATACTAAGGTCTAGTCCCTATTTCTTCTTTACGCAAAAATTTCTCAATAGCTGGTATCTGTTCAAATGAATTTGAATAACCTCTCTCTCCAGACACTTCAGACATCTTTCCTTGAAATTCTTCTTTTGTTACATTGAAAACAGGTAGTATCTTTTTTAAATTATCATTAGATTTCAATAATGAGAGGACTTTTAGTCGATCATTTCCCATACGACGATAAATATAAAGAGCTGGAAACCATATCCCATACCAATCATTATCAATATTAGGATTTATTTTACTCACATAATATAAAAATAAGTCCGCTTCAATCATTTCCTCAAATTCCTTTTCGTTAGATGCCCTATTTTTCATCATATCTGCTGTAAGAGAAACTCTTTTGTTTTTCTTTTCCAAATTTCCTTCATAAATTACAACCAAAGGTTTTCTAAATTTAGCAAAATCAACTTCTTTACGAATATCATAATCATAATAAAAATGATTCACTAGTTTGCTAACCGAATTCCAATTCCTATATTTAATCAGTATAGTATGAGTAATAATAAATATTTCATTAAGTAAAAATTTTATAACTTCTGAACTTAATCTTGGCATGCTTATACTTGACCGTTCAACTTCAACTATTTTATTGTTGAAGTCTTCAAAAAAGTCCAATAATATTTCGTCAAATTCATTACCTTGAGCAATAATACTCATCACAGTCACAATTGATTGTTTAAACGGTAGTGATTGATTAATGAGTCTAACAACTGCTTCATCAGATTCTTCATCATCTTGTTTTTCCACGTGAAGTTTATCTAACTCTTGAATAAAGTTATCAAAAAAATCTTTAATCAAAAATGAAAGTCTATTTGGCGCATACATGAATACTCTTTTAACTTCTTTTGCCTTTCTTTCGACCAAAAAACTATCAATTCTCTCATCTAAAATATAACTAGGTGTTGTTCCTAACTTAGGTTTTCTTAAGTCTGGTTTTTCATATATCTCTCTCACCAATCTAATATACTCTTCATCAAATATTGCATCATCAGACAAATCAATATACATTCTTGACTTGGCATATATAGGTAAATATGCTTCTCCCGATACTAAATCACGTTCAAAAACAATTGGAATAAATCTATTTTTTTCAGTCGTTCGATATATTTCTGGAGTAATTATTTGAGTTTCTGTTCCTACACCACCTTGGCGTGAATTGGATTTTTCAGCGTATACCCGATCACTAATAATTAATACACGATCTATGGTTTCATCTAAAACCATTTGTTCCATGAAGCTAAACTTATCTGCCCCAATTTCCAAATCCCATCGATCTAACACAACCTCAATTCCATCAGCAACTAATGATTTCGCCAAATCTAGAACTTTTTGTTTAATTTCTTCAGATGACCAACTATATGAAATAAATATTTTTTTCGCTTCTACAAATGACATAGTATAACCTCCTTGATCTTTTAATTAGCATATCAATAATTCCATTAAATTACTATCTACTTAATTTAATATACTAATTAAATTCAATGAAGTTGCGAACTGGATCATCGCCATTTTAGAGTCATCGACAATAATATTTTTCTGATAATTGATTCGTTCACTGACCAACGAAATGGATAATCCATGAAAATAACGGTAAATAAAAATCTTTCGTCTCCTTTCAGTTACTTCTGGTCGATACGGATGCACAATAGCATAAAATCCATAACAAAAACATTTCTGCATATAGTTAAATTCTTTCTGATCACCTAGACTGACTTTCTTTTGTAAACCTATTTCCACTTCTTTTATTCTAACTTGCTGAGTAAGCTGAGGAACCGCCGACAGTCCGATACGTTCCCGACTTCTTTTATAGGCTATTAAGAAAACACCTACATTATACTTTGTCTGCAACCAATCAACTTCGCTCATCTTAGGTAACTCATATTGCGTAACATCAAATAGTTGCATTCCCCTCCTCCTTTTCTGTTTGTCATTCTCGTTCTTTCATTTTTTGGTTTTTCTTTTTTGGTTCCGTAAACTGTTCTTCATTTAGCGTATCGAATAATTGATAAATCTTTTCATAGTCATGGAGTTTTTTTCCTATGTGTTGTAGTTGATTTTGTAGATTTACTTCTTGTTTTTGATTTTCTTTCACTAAAGCAATGACTTTTTCAGAAGATACCATGGGATTGATTTGCTTCTTGTCTAAATAAGTTACAGCAGCTTGAAATTGATTTTTCTCCTGCTTATATTTAGTAGAAGATTCTTCTTTTACCCAAGAATAGTTTTGATAAGCTAACAAATATTTGGCTACTTGATTGTATTCTGAAATTTTTTCTTTCAATAACTCAAGCGAATAATGTGTATGCTGTATTTGTTTTTCTAATGAGACAATTTGTTGCAGTAACTCAGGTACATCCTTGATACGATCATTGCGTAATAGATTTAGTTGTGTGGCTAATTCTTTCGCTTCCGCCACAGCGAATTTTCTTTGATGCAAATTCAATCGATACTTTAATTCTATATCTAACATTGGTTGATTTTTTTCAATTAGCTCAACTAATTGTTTTCCCGTGATTACTTTATATGGAGCTTTTTTCTTTGTAAAACTACTATGTTGATATGAGTAATGCCAATTATTTGAAAGTTCTACTGTAATAATTTGACGCAATGGATCAATAGTTACATCTGATTTTTCTATGAATAATCGTTGGATACCTTCTTTTTCAAAAGAGAGCACCAGTCCCTTTTCATTTGTAGATCGAATCATTGATTGAGGAACTTCAACAGAAATTTTAGGTACTTTCATTATAGTTTCTAGTTGTCGAATCAATTGTTCTCCTTTTAAAAAGTAATTAGTTGCTTTACCATCTTGAATAAAATAGTAATTAAATTGCGGACCAATATAGAGATGGTAACTTTTATCCAATGATGAAAAATCCACATGATTTGCATCAATAAAAAGTTGTCCTCGCTCACCATTTGAATTAACGATATTTAACAACAAACCATCTTTAGTTCGCTCTTCTACAAGCTTAGAAGAGACGCGAATAGCTGTTTCATTACTCGATAACATTGTTTGAGGGAGCAAATCAAAAATTTCCTTAACAGTTTGTATTTTTTCTAAACGTCTAAGTGGTTGATTAGCAGAAAAATATTCTTGGATATAATCCACTTTATATCCTTCATTGATTGCACGTTCGGATAATTTACCATCTTCAAATTCGCTTAAAAGAAATGACCGTTCTCCTTGACTGTTTGTCTTGAAAGTAATTTTTTCCTGTTTGAGTAATTGTGTAAATTCAGGAAAGGAGGTAGCTTGTTGGAAGCAGTCTTCCATTTTTTTCTCCAAATAATCTACTATCACTTTGTTAAATGCTAATCTTTCAGTTAAGCCACGCTTTGTAAATCGCTCGTCATCGGACAACTTGTCATCACGTGTTTTTCGTTTTTGTGCGCCATATTGATATGTGACATGTTTACCATCCATATGAATACGTACGTCTAACATATTAGCATCTTCAATGAATTGTGAAAGATCTGTTGCTGTTTCTAACAAAAAATTTATTCGTTTCCGAATTTGTACTCGATACGTAGTCATGGAACGATATTTTTGATACTGCTTGTAATTACTTTTTAACGGTTGATTTTCTGCTAACACATTGAGACCATGTTCTGCACAAAGTTTATCGCTAATCGTTCGAATTTGGGAAACGGTCAAATAAGGTTTACTACGAAATTTTTTTAAATCATAAAAAGATGTTGCATTAAAGACAATATGATTATGAATATGGGCTTTGTCAGTATGTGTAGCAATAACAAATTCATGTTTACCATCTAGAAATTGTTGCATTAATTGTTGCCCTAGCGCATGAGCTTCTTCTGGTGTAAGGGTATCTTCTGGTGAAAAACTCTGAATCAAATGATAGGCACGGACATCTGACCCTCCCACATTCTTATAATTACCTTTGACTTCTTTGGCTAAACTTTGAGTCATCGCAAATTCTGCCGCACTAAATGTTGGTGTACAATTATAACCACTGACTAATTCTCCATCGTTGGTTTTTACTGCATTGGTAATATAATCAATGACCTGCTGATTACCTGACTCATTTTTGACCGTTTTTGCTTCGTCAATAATATAATCCAATGCTGCTCTATGACTTCCCTTGATTGCTTTAATTTTAATAATCGCCACTTTCCACCCCTACCTATCGTCATATATATGTTTTAACAAAGAACTTTGTAACTCTTCCGATAACTGCTGATAGTTCGATAATAAAATATTCATATCTTCTCGATTGACTGAATTAGTACCGTTGACCTTTTTAGCAATCTGATTAATATTTGTTCCAATACGAGTTATTTGCAAAATCGATTCTCGAATATCTGAAAAGTCTTTATGAATAACAAGACCGTTCAACAACATTTTACGAGCATACTGTTCAAAATTTTTCGTATTTGACAAAGACATTTTTTTACTTAGAAGCATTAACTCTTCTTCATTAAATCGGACAATTTTTTGATACGTGCGCTTTCTGTTCGCCATAATTACACTCCTTTACTTTTTTCTTTGAAGAAAATCACAATTTTTATGGAACATAATTTAGTTCATATTTTAGAGGAACTTTTTCGCAAGCATTGCAAGTGGCTATCCACTTGCAGAATTATACCTACTGAAAAGAACATTCTTTTCAGCAGATATAAAATTTGGGGGTTCACCCCCAAACCCCTATTCTTAAAAAATCTTGTTATGTCCTCTTTTCTTTTTCTACGATTTCATCATTTACTAATTCATAAAAAGGAATCTCTTCATAGAAAGAGACAAAGTCCTCTTTAGATAAATTTTCAATAAAATGTATCATTTGCTTAAATTCTCTTTTCTCATATTCTGGAACAACTTCCCTCTCTTCTTTTAGTGATTGAACCAAATCTTCCTTAGAAGGGCGTGGTTCTAATGCTCGGAAAGTTCCTTTTTCCAAACCAATGATCAACTTCATCTTTCCTTCAAACAACTCTATAGGAAAATCACTACCTGTCTTCATTCTCTATCTCTCCTTTGGTGGTTTTATCTCAGATTTTTTATTGCGTACTTGAGGCTTTTTTACGACTTGGTTATGCAATTCTGAATTAGATCGTGCCAATTCGATTTTTTGCGATACACCTTTTTCTTGGGAGAGTTCTTTTGTTAGTTCTTTCAAATTAATAGAAATGGATTCAATCAGCTTGTCTGATTGTTTCTGAATTTTAGCAAAACTATCCGTCATTTCCTCAAGAGCTTTCCCACGACTCCAACCAGCAAGATAACCAAAAGAATAATCAGAAGTATCTAATCCAAAATGGGCACAAACAACAAACGCTGTACTTTCTGCTTCAATTTCCACTGTTTGACGATTACTAGTGATAGAAGCCGTGTTTGAATGCATGAGGCTATGTGTCACTTCATGAACAAGTGTTTTAATTGTTTGCGTTTCACTCATGCCTTTTTGTAACACAATTTTTCTCTCACTCATATCACAGTACCCTTTTGCATCAGAAACAATATTGTCAAATTCAATTGGAAAATCTGTTGTTGCAGCAATGGCTTCAAACAATTTACTATATTGCTTGATATCCCCAGTCAGTTCCTTCACTAATTTTGGCAGTTCCTTTCCTTCCGTTTGCGAGACATCAAATACATTGACTGGTCGATAAGAAACAATTCGTTTTTCTTGGACTAGTTGCTTTTTACCATTTACAACTTTTTCAACCTCTTCTTTTTTAATGATAGGTGCTAGGATTCGAATCGCTTTTGCTCCCTTTACCACGTGTCGATCAAAGGTTTTCTTCCATGTTTGAAATCCTGCCACCTTAGAGACATCTGGTTTTTGCATAAAAATAAGCATGGTATTTCTCCAAGAATAGTTATGGAATTTACTCATCACTTGAAGGTATTCTTTATAAGTATCAGAATGAACAAATTCTTTTACGCCTTCTTTTGCAGCAGCTATCAATTCATTTGACGTTTTGCCAATAGTTTTGACTGAGGATTTTGAAGCAAACAATTCTTGATTCTTCAGTTCAGCCCTACTCTTTTCTATACCAAAAACCACTTTCGGATGCGATATTCCTAAAAAATTATCCTCCAATGTTTGATTATTCTTCGAATTATTTTTTGCTTCTTGTTCTTTTCTTTCCCTACGAAAAAAAGCCCGTAAAGGCTTTTGAGTTGGGCTCGATTGTTGCTGCTCTTTAACAAACTTGTCTACAAATTGTTGGGCATCTTGAATGGAATGGAAGTAAATTGGATTGCTATTTCGTGTAGGGTCTTGATAGTACAATAACTTTTGATTAGCATTCTTTTTCAATTGTGATTCTGATACACAATGGATATTTTCCCAAATTTCTATTCCCAAAGCTTCTTTCGAATGAGTATGTAGAAGCATTTGTTCTTCTTTTACATGTAATAACTTTTCTTTAACCAGTTCATATCGTAGATACATAGGTTCATTCCGATGTTCATAATAATTTTTCGCACTTTCGAAAGAATATGTTTCTTTCCAAGTATTTCCTTCAAAACTTTCAAAATAGCCACGAACACTTGCATATTGACGAGTATAAGAACCATTCATTTCTTCGAGAAGGACAACTTCTTTTTCATCTGTCACTTTTACTTTCAATTGTTGAATTTCTTCAACAGGGATATATTCTTTATCGCGTCCGTCGTATTCCTTCATCCATTCCTTTAAAACCTTCAATTCACTAACTAATTTTAGTTCTTCTTTTTCAAGTTTCACTTTAGTCAGTTCTGTTTCATTCGTTGTTTCAACATATTCAACAAATTCGGAAAAGTTTTCGAATATTTGTTCATTTCCATTCCCACGCTCAAGAACAAGCACCGTCTTTGTGTTTTCATCAATTAACCCAGATTCTCGAGATTCGGGAAGTAGGACCAGTTCATTACTAGGTTGTATTCGATTCGCAGAAGATACTTTCAAATGATCGAATACTTCGTTTGTTGCAGTTGAAATCTCGTAATGCCCTTCAAAAAATTCTTTTTGATAAGATTGTACTTGGTCCAACAAAACTTCATGATTCCGATCGACAGCATCGATTAAATCTAAAAAAAGAGAGGCATTCGTAAATGCAGCAGACTCACCAAAAGGACGTTCTTTATGGGATAACAAATAATCCTCTAAGGAATCAAACCAAGTATCTTCAGATTCTAACAACACGTTATTTTCGACTGTCAATTGTAAAGCATCGATTTCTTCTTTAGGTACATATTCCTTTCCTAGGCCTTCGTAATTCTGCGCCCAAGTTTTAAACTCTTCTAATATTTTAGGTAATGGATTTTGTCTAACCACAGATGCATTGAATGACTCTCTTGTATTTAGAATTTGTTTTGCTGTAGTCATTGTTGAATCCTCATCAAATTCTAGTAACTGTATGGCAATTTGTTTTAGCCAGTCTGTGTCAACAATTCCATTCAGCCCATCTGTTAAATGAAAATGTTCTCCATCATTTATCAAGAATCCTGTTTGATAAAGAGTATCCTTTAGATAATTTAGATGTAACGATACAGAGAATGTTTGAGTATGCGATAGTTGGTTTGTGTCTATAGTATTCAATTCATTTTCAAGTGCATCTAACCCTAATACGAAATTTTCTTGTGCGGGCTGTGGTAATAAATCAAATAGGCTCGTTTCTTGCGTATTTTCATTGATTGTCAAAAAATGGGTAACCAAACGATGGTCATTTACGATTTCACCTAATAGAGCAGATTCGGTTTTTGTTTGTTCAAAAACACGTTGAACAGGTTTTTCTATTTCTAGAATTTGATTAACAAATTCTTGCTCTAACTCTGTCGGTTCTTTTTGTTTCACTCTACGTAAAACCTGTTGAAATTCTAAATAGATAGCCTGCCTTTTACCAATTTCCTCAAATGAGGCAGGTTCAGATAAACGAACAGTATCTAATTCATATGCAACTTGTTCATCACTGATAATACGCAATGCTTCTTCTACCTTCTCAGAAAACGGTTCTTCATTGATTGCCATTTCTTCTTCTCCTTTTCTTTCTTTTATAATTTTTTCTTTTAATAAGTCATTTTGGTCTTTCAATATTTCATCTACGATTAACATGCCTTCTTTTTGAAACATCTGGTACATTCGTTGAATCTTGTCTCCCATAGCTTGAGTAGCTGGTGTATCTTCCATTGCGGTTGTTAATTGAACAAAATTGTATCTTTCTGAAGTAGATTGAACTTTCTGTAAAGCTAACGCTGCCTTTTCACATTCAGTTAACGTATTGATTTTTGTTGGCTTTTCTGTTGGTTTCAAATAAGTGCCAAAAAATTGGTCATTTTTCCAAACATTTGCCAGTTGATTCGTTTTAGATCCGTTTGTGTAGGCTTTGTGTACCGCAGCAAGAGCTAGCGGATCCACTTGATACTGTTGACCTACCCGTTGATAAATCACATGGTGTTCACTTAATACAGCGTTATTCATCGGTTGTTCAATGATAAAATTATCTTGTTCAAAAAATTGATACTTAGATAATTTATCCATAAATAATTGACCTGCAACATCATTATCAATCGCCAAAATAAGCCCTTTTTCAAAAGTCCCTTTCTTTTCAATGATTAATTCTTTGAGGAATTCTTTGAAAGAATTTTCTTTTAAGCCCTCTAAATCCACTAGATAACAATTATCCAATTCTGGATGTAAAGACCAATAACTAAGAAGATCAATGACTGATTCTGCAAATATGATTTTATTAGGGTGTCCTAAGGTATAATTCCACCCAAAATTGGATTCACTTCTCCCCATGATTCGTTTGTCTCGATCATGTTTACCGAAATGCTCTTCATCTATAGTCAGTCCTTGAATCGTCCCACCAACTAATTCACCATGACGTTCCCATTTTGCAACTAAACATGGAGCAAATTCCTTGCTCTCTGGGTAATAGGGCATATACTCTGCTTGCACAAGATAGCGTTCGTCAAATAGTCGGTTCACAATGGTGGTATTGATTTTTCTCTCTTCAATAAGGTACTGCTTTGCTAAAGAAGACTCTGTTGTTTCTCGAACATAATAATGGAATGGTTTTTTCGGTTCCTCTTGAACGACAATTTCCGATTCCATTAAATTTTCTGTATTTAAGAATTCAATCGCTTCTTTGAAATTTTTATCTGTCATCATTTGAACGAATGTAATCACGTCTCCAGAGATGTCTTGGCTGAACCATACAAAGCGATTATTACGGGGATAAAACACTTGACTTGGATGTTCGGCATTCCGAATCGTTGTCCCTACTTTTTCCGTTTGTATTCCCAATGAAGCAACCACTGACAACAAGTTCCTTGAACGAGCATAACTTAATTTTTCTTCAAATGTTTTAATTGCTTTTCCCAATTCTTTTTCAGCCAACAGTCTCCCTCCTTCCGATAAAAAAAGAAGAACTGGAAGTAGTTTTATACTTGTACCAGTTCTTCACTTATTTAAGAGTCCTTTGAGAAATTTAGTTCATTGCCATCAAGAATTTCTGCCTTTTCGTTTTCCGAGGTAGCAGCTAATAACTTTTTCAATTCACTCGGATTCAGTTTGTAAGCTTTGACTTGTTTCAAAATAATTTCTTCTTCCAACGTTTGATGTAGTTTCTTCTTTTCTTGAATTTTTAACAAATCACTGGCTCGACGATCTTCCAACCCAATAATTTCTCGTTCAAGAATTTTTAAGCGTTCATCTGGTGTTTTTCTTCTAGCCATATGCTCTCTCCTTCCTTAACGAATCGTCAGCTGCTCCCACGCATCAATCAAATAACTGTTGGCTTCCTCGTCAAAAACATAATGAATTTTTAATACGATTTGATTTTCAATATCCCTGGTAACCACTTGTCCTTCGTTATTTAACAGATCCATGGTTAAATCCACAAAACTAATAGTTTCGATAGATTGTGCATTCACTAATTGAATATAATTTTGACTCGTTTTAAATTGAACATGGCCAAATTGTTGTGGTTTAGTATCCATTGTTTCAAGCAAACGCTGTTCCTTTTTTGCTTTATCCCTAGTTAAAAAGGAACGATAATCCGCAAAATTATCGCCTGAATAATCAAACGTATAGAAAACTGTTAAAAAATCATTGATGTATTGATCAGAAAATGAATCCGATAATTTTTGTTCCTTTTCCTGTTTCTCAATCGATTTATTCCAACCGATTGATTGTCCAATACTCCCAGCAATGATTATAAGTAAAAAGCTTATTCCTAAATACAATCCTATTCTCCATTTTTTCAATTGTTATCACCTCAAATTTTTCAGAAAAAAAGACCTCTCAAATATTTAAGAAGTCTTTCTATGGTCCGTATATTTTCTACATAAATAATTATTTATTCTAAATATCTTTTGAATTTTTGCATAGGATCCTCTGAAACAGAATACAATCGTAACAAATTGACTGTTTGATTTCCTTCATCAATCGCGTAAAACATAACATTTTGTTTTAATGGTAAATACCTATACCCACTGAATGTAAACATCAATGTTGCGGCATCTTTACCTTTATACGGAAATTCGCCTAAAGAATCAAAGGTATCAAATAAAGAAGCTAGCACATTTTGTGACACAGCTTCTGAAAACTCACTTGTTAAATAAGACGACAATTGACTCAAATCCTCTAACAAATCATTCGTTAATTTTACGTTGTACTTCATACATTAAAACGCTCTCTAGCAGTTGCTAAATCAACAGTTCCACTCGTTTCAGCTTTTTTCAATTGTTCCAGAATTTCTAAACTAGCTTTTAATTTATCATAATCTTCAATATCAATCACAGCATACTTCCCTCTTCCATTTTTTGTTAAGAATACTGGTTGGTCGTTGGTTACTTCTTTTAATACCTGATTGTAGTTACGCAAATCAGAAATAGGCTTAATGTTCATCATAGTCATCATCCTCCTGTAAATATTGTACTATATTTTACGAATAATTTACAGCGGATTTCCTCAGTCCCAACTGTTATCCAGCAATCCGATAAAAATAAACTGGTGCTAAATTCGTATCTCCAAAATAACCTTCAAACGGTGTCTCTACCACATCACCACTTTGTCCAAAGCCTCGACTTGTCGCTGGTGTAGCATGTAGTATATGTTTGCCTCCATTATCAGTAAAAAATCCAGTGTGACCAAAATTTCCAGACGAACTCCCTTTTGTTCCCCAAACAAAAATATCTCCTGGTCTAATTTCAGCACGAGAGATGGGTTGAAGAATGGTTCCTTCCAAACTATATAAATATTCTGTACTACCCAAACTAACATTAATACCTGCTTGTTTCATCGCCCATGTGACAAAGGAGGAACAATCATGATATGGAAATTGACCACGTTGATTCAAACCCTGTGAATACTTAACTCCTTTTTTGTGCAAGGTATATGCACTTTCCAAAGCTTTTCCGCCTTTTCCTCTTCCACTAACGGAAGACCACAAAAGAGACATGTCCTTTTCTCCACCAAGGGCCACCATGAAATCTTTAATCGCTGGTACCCAGTACTTATTTAAACCTAGCGGATCATTGTCAGCGCCTACTGGACAATAGACACTTCCTAATCGTTCAATCGTTTGTAACTTTCTTTTTATAATTAAATTTTGTAATGTGCGACCAGTTGCCTCAATCCCTTCATCTAAGGAATTATAGTGAATGATACCCGAACTTGACATTTGTCCACTGGGGTTATTATGTTCTCGAATAGCCTGACTTGTTCCCCATGCGCTCTCATGAATCATGATTGCTGCAAAAATGACTGGAGAGACGCCTGCTTTTTTTGCCTCTGCAATAATTTTATCAGCCTTTGTACGAAAAGCATTTCCTTTTAGTCGAATGAGCGAGCGAAATTTATTTTCATCAAACGATGCTCCACCTACTGATGAAAAACCTAAGTCTGAAACTTGCACATAATGAATATTGGGTAGATAAAAAGATGGATTCACAGATGCACCATTTTTTTCATACCTAATGGTTAAATCTGCCTTTTCAACTGTTGTCCCAAGCTTTTGACCTTGATTAACGGAAGTGCCAATAGAAGAAGCAAGATTCACATTTGAGAGAATTATCTTATTCCTTTTGTTTGAAATAATTAATTGCTTATTTTTTCTCGTTACTTCTCCTGATAAAGGAGCGAATACATCGATTTTTGGCTCAGATTGAAAAGCAAGTCCTTCAAAGAATTCCTTCTTTTTGTTCTTCACATGATAGCCATATCGTTGACTAACCTCTAGCTGTTCTTGATTCTTTAAAGGAGGAGCTAATTCCTCTAATGCGACAAATTGACCTGTTTCAGTTAAAGCATTTAATTGTTCTTCTCGTTCTTCACTTTTCGGTAAAGCTTCAATAATTGGCTGAATTTTCACTTGCTCTTTTTCTTTTGTGGATGTTCTCTGTACCATTTTTTGATACAGTGTTTGAAGAATCGTTTTTGTTTGCTGATTTTCAGGTGATACTCGTCCATTTAATTCATAATCCCCATAAGTAGTATCTAAGTACGCTAAAACTTCGTTTAAATTGGATCGAATTTGTACATTTTCTCTGTTAGAACTAGCACCATTTATTTCTAACTCTTTTTTCCCTTTCTGAATAGATAAAGTAGTATCTGCATCTAATTCTGTTAAATAGACCCAAGTTTTCGTTAATTCTTGTTCATCAGCCTTTGTAGTCGCAGTAGAAAAAGTACTCGTTATAGATACGATAATAATCAATAACAACCCTGCAATTAGTAATCCTATAGAGCCAATGCTTAACCCTTTTAAAAGTAGTATCGGATTAGCAATCAATTTCGCCAACCATTTTCCTATTTGTATCATCTTTTGTTGCGTTTGAAGGAAAAGTTTCTGATGTGGTCTCAATAAGCTATAAGAAGATTGCACCACTTTTGACGTTGTTTTTGCCGATTGACTAGCAAGATGTACAACAGATTTCACCCCGTCTTTTGTTGCTCGCACTGTTTCAATCCCATGATTAATATCTCCAAAAACTGTTTCGTTGTAGCCAGATTCTTCTTTTAGTTTCTGTTTCACCTCATTTTTAAGAAGGCTCGATAACCGATGCTTAGATTTCTGGTGTATCGCCTCCTGTTTAGCAGTTGTCATCATAACACGATCTGAATCCTTTTCTTTTGATAAAGGGGCATGTTCTATTTTTTTATCTAACACAGATGAACTTTCTCTTGTCTGTTTCTTGTTCGTTGCTGAAATTTCTGAAGCAATCTGATGCTCTTTATTAGAAACGAATCGTTCCTTTGGTTGTGTGTTTAATTTAAATCGTTTGCTTTTTAAATTCTTACTCTGATGTGGTTTCTTAGTCGAAAGAATTTTTTCATACCTGTTTTTTTGTTTAGCAAATGATTTCTTCTTACGTACAAATGCTACATTTTTCTTTCGTCTTTCTTTTTGAACGGATTGCTTAAAATCCTGCTTTGGTTTGTTGACCCAGTTGGTGACTAAAGTTTCTTTTTTATCTTCCATATACATCACTGTCCTTTTACTTGATTGAAACGAACTCGATCATCTGGATCAGTTGTGACAAGTTCATACAACTTAGTGGTTGAATCAACAATATTGGAAAATGGCACAATCGCATTGCCTGCTTTAATCAATCCTGCTCCTTTCTGTGGATTGATTAATTGTTTCTCTTGTTCAAAAGACAAGCCAAATAAAGCCGAAAGTTCATTTAAATCACTTTTGGCTTGTTTCAACATAATGATAAATTCACTGTTGCTTAACATCCGTCTGGCTTTATCCGATAAAAGAAGTGTTTCTACATTCTGGGTAATCCCAGTGACAATGGCGCCCCATTTACGTATACGACTCCACAATTCGAAAAAATAGTTCTCACAATACGGATCACTGAGTAGTAATTGCATTTCATCAATATACAACCAAGTTGTAATTCCTAATTCACGATTTCGAACGACTCGATTCCAAACTTGTTCTAAGACTACCATCATCCCAAAGGTCTTTAACTGACTCCCTAATTGTTTCGTATTGTAGATAATGAACCGTTTATTTAATTCAACATTTGTCTTTCTGGAAAAAACAGCTAATGAACCATCAATATAGAGCTCTAAATCTAAGGCTAACGTTTGAGCTGACTCTTCTGGTTGTTGTTTGAGGATAGGGAACCAATCGTCCTTTAACGTTGGCATCTTAGCCCCCTCTTGATTGAAATAATTAGCATACGTTAAACGAGTCACACGATCAATAATCGATCGCTGAGCAGAAGTTAATCCAGTCCGTCCACCGATTAGATTTTCACACGCAGAAAGCAAAAAATCTGATTTTAGCTTGACCGGGTCTTCCTCTCCTTGAAGATCATCTGTAATATCTAGTAAATTGATAAAGGTATCTGTATTGGGAGAAATCTTAACAATTTGTGCATCAAATTCTTTTCCAATAATTGAATCCTCATCTTCCGGATCAATGGAAATGATTTCTGCATCAGGATTCTTTAATAAAGTCGTAATCTCTTCATACTTCTTTTGAACACCTTTTCCTGAACCGGAACTTCCTAAAATAAACCCACTAGGTGTATTCAGTTTTTTTCGATTGACACGTACCACATTTTTAGTTGTTTCATTGACCCCATAATATTTACCATCTGAGTGGTTTAAATCTTGTGCGGTAAAAGGAATAAAAATTGCCGCACTTGCAGTAGTCAATGTTCGTTGAATGGGCACAAAATTCTTTCCTATCGGTAAAATTGAATTCATTCCTTCTACCTGCATGTAATCTAGCGAATGAAAACCACACCGATTCTTTCGACCAACACTTAGTACTTGTTCCACAATATCAGATAATTGGTCTTCTGAATCTGCACGAGTATACACAAGAAAAGTAACGAAAAATAACTTTTGTCCTCGTTTTACGATATCATCTAATAATTCGGAAGCTTCTTCAATACTATTTTCTAATTCGTAAGGAACAATCGCGCTATCATAACCTTTTGTAACGGCTTTTTGTTGCGCTGCTACCTTATCAGATTCCATAAAAGCTTTTTTCGTCTGAACAAGATTATTCGCTTTATCAGGAGCTACTGGATCAATGTGGATAGATAAAGTAATCTCTTCAGGGATTTCCATAATTTCAGTAATCAATTTATCTGAAAGATTCGCTGGATAGTCTTTCAAGTACAAGATTTGACCAAATCCATTCCCAACTTCAAAGCTATTTTTACTCTTTTTAAAATTAAAACTAGCCGGTGTGATAGCTGATTTTGTGGAAAGTTGATTATAAATCGTGTCCTGATAATTAAAATGAAACAAATCATTGGGAATCAATAAATCATGCATCATTTCTAATCTTTCATAGCCATTTACTCCTGTACTTTCTACACCCATTGTAGACAAATTACTCATGAGCGATTGTTCTGTACGATATAAAAAACGTTTTGCCTGCTCGTAAGATCTTGCTTGCGTACTAAAAGTTAAATAGTTCTCTTTTAGAAATCCATTTTGTCCTTCCGTAATGCTTCTTCTTAACATAGTGTTTAATTCTTGACGATAGTCATCTTGTGCATCATTTGCTAGCTCATAAAACATTGCTTGTTCAAATTCTTGAATATCTATTTTTCGATTGGTTAATGTGACGTTCAAGTGAGTCGTTTCATCACAAGCATTTAACAATTCACAATAATCCGCAAAGATATTTAATTGGTCTTCTCTTTGGGCAATTTGGTAATTGATATCGTCAAAGACCATACTTTTTGAATACCAACCTGCTGACAATTCACAAATCCCGCCTTCAAACATTTTTTCATAATAAATCATGCTTTGTGCAGATTTTGGTGGTGCATCCTTTCGTTGTTTTGCTGTCTTTTTCTTTTTTTCTCTTTCTAACTTCTTGCGTTCTTTTTTATCCTCAGTTGCCACATTCTGTTCTCTTTTTTCTTTCTTTTTTGTCATCCAATTTAATCGTATCAAACTCCTTTCCTTGCAAAACAAATGGATAATTCGGCGCTAAATGAAGATAGCGCCATAATATTTTGACATATTGCTCCACCGGCATCCCTTCTTTTTTATACCAACCAAGGGAAAGAATTGGTACAGATAGAAACATTAGTACCAATCCAATATCATCAATGGGCAGGCGCCAAAAGAAATAATTCAACACACCTATCCCCACTGTAAATAAAACCGTTCCAGACAAAGCCAGTGCTTGACGAATAGAAAAACCAAAAATTAGTTTCTCTTTATATGTTTTGATTTCTTTTCGTACAGATACTTCAATTGCCATAGTCAACCTCCTCTCTATGCTGCGGTTGCGATAGATTTTGACCATCTACCTGTATAAAACAGACAAAAGCCTAATGCTATACAGTTTCCAATAATCGCAGAAGCAATCTCAATCACACCTTGATTGACACCTAACGAAAAAGCACTATTAACCAATATAGGGTAGAAACTTAAAACAATAAAAAGCAGTACGCCTTGCAGTGCTGCCGCAATAAATAATTTGAAAAAATTTTTCCCTATCTGACTAATCTCTGCAGACGGTAAAGTAGAAATAGGCATTGGAGAGATACATAAGTAAACATACAACTCCAAAAATCGCATAAAAACCATTACCTTGACTAGAATATTGGTAATTAAAGAAATAAGTAATGGAATCAGCAAGACGATTAATAAAACCATTCGAGAGAAAAAGTTTAATTCTGAGACTGTTTCCATCGCACTTGAAATATCTATCGATTGATTGTTACTAGCATCAATGCCCAAGTCAGCAATTCCTTGTGTGATTCGAATGCCAATTTCCATAATCGCTTGTAAAAAGATTGGTAAATAACGCATGACTAGCGTACAAATACCAATCTTTAAAAATAGTGGAATAAAAGGTTCCAATCCAAAACCATTGGAACTAGAAGAATGAAATCGTTGGGCTAATGACTGTAACTCTAGCAATAACAAAAATCCTAAAATTGAGTAAGCGATTGGTTTCACAACAACATTCATAATCGAGACGCTATAACGGTATAGTTCTGGCAAATATTGATTCAAATTTTGCGTCAACACGTCTTTTGACCCATTCGATAAGCTTAATTGATCACTAATCATTTCCAACAAAAATTCAATGGCTCCATTCAATTCTATGACCCCTTCCTATTACATCGTAATTGAGGTGATCCATGCACCAGCTGCAGTAATGATTGCTCCACCAACAGTCTGAAAAATAGCATTTTGCATACCAGGTCCGTTGTGATCTTTAATCGCACTCCCTAACTGAATAATGCCCCAAACGGTATATAAAGCACCTGCTGCTAAAACACCTCGTGATAACAACGACATTACTTGACTAAAATAATTCATTTATCTCTCTCCTTCATTTACTAGTTGATTGATTTCTTGGTATGCATATGTTTCTACAATTTTTACGTTGCGTAAAAATTCTTCCATCGGTCGTAAGGACACATTGTACTCATACCAATTATCGGGATTCGTATCCGATAATAATTTGTAATTTCGATGCTTTCGAGCATTGTATTTTTTTGATTTAAAAGCGGGTACCCCTCGTATTTTCAAAATACTATAGTCATTATCTAAGTTTGCTACTTCATCTTGATTGATTAAGTCTCTTCCTGTTTTATCAGCAGATTTCGAATAGGATCCTTGTCCACCATAGCTTTGACTATATTTCAAAATATCGATGGTTTCTTTTCCTACCAGTTGACTCACACGTTTCTGGGACGTTTCTTCCATTCCTCCCAAATATAAAAATGTATCGCAGGAGCCTGTAATATTCTCCCAGGTATGCTTATACAGATTTTTTAACTGGGCTAAATTTTGTAATAAAATTGACACTGAAATTTCTCGGCTACGAATAGTTGTTACTTTTTTATCAAAGCTAGGAATTTGTCCAATATTTGCAAATTCATCCAGAATACAGCGTACATGAATAGGTAACCGTCCATGATAGAGATTGTCTGCTTTATAGACTAAAACCTCAAACAAAATTTCATACATCATTGCAGCAATAAAATTGTACGTTTCATACGTGTCTGGTAAGCAAACGAAAAGGACTGTTTTCTCGTCGCCAATTTTGTCTAAATCTAATGTATCTTTGGAAACTAACTTCTCAATAGATGGAATATCAAAAGGCATCATCCGTACACTTGCACAAATCAAAATAGATCGAGCTGTTTTGAAAGTAGCTAACTTAAATGTATCGTATTGTCTCGTCGCAAAATGGTCGGGATATTCTTTTCGAAAGTCTTCAAATAAAACATCTAATGAGCTGATTAACTTCTCATCATCTGAATCAATTCTTCCTTCTCGTAATAATTTACCAACCATCGTCAGTGTCTGTTCTTCTGGCCGACCGACTGCCTTTAAGTAACTGATGATGGCACAATAAAGAGCCGTTTCAGCTTTTTCCCAAAATGGATCTCCAGATTTTTGTATTCGATTATCTGTATTCTTCATCAAATTATTGACAATCATCAGGACTCGATCCTCAGAATCTACGTAAGCTAGCGGATTAAAATAATCACACTTGGCTCGATTGACTAAATCAAAAACTTTTATTTTATACCCTGCATCTACAAGCATTTTTCCTGTTTCATGTGGCAATAAATTCTTCGATTCAGTAACCACATAACTGGAATGTAGTTGCATGAGATTGGGTTTTACAAATCCTAGTGTTTTCCCAGAACCAGCTCCACCAACGATTAATATATTTTTGTTTCGTTCATATTTTCGCTTCTTCTTTGGAAGACGAGTCTCCATGGTTAAACTTTCTGTCTCTGTTAAAAGGATATTTTGTTCCTTCTTTTTTGCTTTAAAAGGGGCACTGTCTTTGGCAGTCCCCCAACGAGCAGAACCATACTCTTCACCCGGGCGGTAATTTTTTTGACTCGAAGCTATATACAAACCTATTAATAGACAGCAAGAAAAGACGATTCCACCAGTAATTAAAGACATTTGAGTAAACTGAAAATCAATGGGTTCATTGATTAAATACGCTATCGTTCCATCAATTGTCTGATTCAATTTGGGAATCAAATCTCCTGACAAGGTAAGAAATAGTTTCGTCGCTCGATGAGCAATATAGAAAGCAAAGATTCCTAGAAATGTAAAAAGGAGGATGAGTTGTTTTGCGTTTTGACGCATTACCTCTCAACCTCCTTATTTTTCTTTCTTCTTTTCACATTTACTGGTTCTTTCTGAACAGCCTGATTATAGGTTTGAGCCTCTCTTTTGGCTTTTTCTAAACGTTCATTCACAGACAATGGTCGATTCTTCGTTTGTTTTTCCATTGAATGTTTTGGCTCACTTTCTCTTTCTCGATTTTTCTGTGACTTTGACTGATCACCTTTACTTGTAGCATCTTGTTCGGGCATTTTTTCTTGATTTACTTTTTGAAATTCGGAATCAAATTTGCTTAGGACTTTTTTAAAGGCTTGATTAAATATTTCTGCATCTTGTGCTTTAAAAAAAATTTGCCATTTCGTTTTTCCTTCTTTCACGACACTGAAATCAACTGCATATTGTTTTAATTCTTTTTGTAGTCTGCGTAAATCCGTCTGTTCTTCCAAAGGAACAAATGTAAGTTGACGATTTTGCTGCATCAATTCTTTCAAAGTTTGCTTACCCGTTTTTGGTGCTTGTTGCTGTTTGTGTTTCATGTGTTGTTTCTCCCTTTGATTTTCACGATGGTTCATTTTTTGGTACTCATACATTGACTTCATTGCACTGAGTACTAATTTTACCGTTAATTTAGAACTATCGACCATTTGAACCATCACTCGTTCATCAATGTCACTCAAAAATCTCCCTCCCAACTTAAAACTAAGATTATTTTATGTTACCCATTGATTCTTTTTCACCTTCTTCCTTCATGATAGAATCTCAAGTTTCTCTGTTAATTGAGAATAAGCACATGATTGATACACCAAACATTGCCCCTAAAAAAAGACCAAAAATAAATAAAAACACTATTCTTCACCTCACAAAAAAACAACCATGTCTAGAGATATTCATGGTCGTCGATTAAATAGTTTTATTTTTTTGTAGTTTTTCATATAACTCATGACACTTAGTTAAATACTTTTCTTTATTAGGATATCCACCACTATGCAACATCAATCCTGCCATCTGTAGCCAATGATTTCGAGCCATATTATAAAGATAACCAGATTCTGAGTTCAGTTCTTTGGTTCGTTTATTAAAAAAGTATCGCTGCAACATTTCATGCGTAGGCTTTTCAAAATATTCGGCAACAATCGTTAGTCCATCCAGATGATCTTGAACGTATTTTTTTGACTTATAAAGAATATCAATTACTTGTTTGGCTTCTTCTACCTGATCCGATTCAAAAGCAATCAGTTCCAGAGATTCTTCAGATAAAAAAGTTTCAGTCAAAATGTCAGCTAATGATTCTAATAATTGACTGCTCTTCATTTTCTCGGTATCGATGGTTTTAGTATCAGTAATAGTATCATTTTTTTCAGTAATAAATCTTTTATTAATTAATTTATTATCTGTACGTTTTGAGCAGTCCATTTTGAGCTGCTCATTTTGAACATTAGAAAAATCATTGGTTACATCCTGTTTTTTGGGATGTTCAATTTGAACATTCGAACTTTCCATCTTGATTTCATCGTGACTTTTTAGCCATTCAATAAGTGTATCTTTCTCTTTTTCAATTAGGTATTTAGGTAAAATCAGTCGGAAGTTTTCCATTGTTTGGTCTTCGTATTTACGGATCCGTTTATGATAATAATGAAAATTGTATTCATAAGCTTCTTCAAACAAATGAATCATATCCTCTACCAAAAATGGTTCCATACTAAAAAGATAGGAAAAGATAAAACTCTTCCCATCTCGTTTCCTAAACTGAAGAATGTATCCTTCCTCAATTAATTCTTGCCAACATTTGTCTATTTTTCTGCGACTATTTTTGATGGAACGTTTATATAATTCACTTTTATAAAGTTTAAACGATTCAGGGTATGAAGCGATACTAATTAATAATCCTCTCGCTTCATAACTCAACTGTTCATTTTGAGCGAGTTCTCTTGGGATTGATTCATATCCTTTATTTCTACTGAATTTCAAAAGCGATCCATCTTTCTTTTTAGATGGTATGCGTTGGTTAAATTCATTCGTAAATTGAAATATACTCATTTTTTTCTTTTCCTCTCATTATTTAGAAATAAAAAAAATGGTAAAAACACTGATTTATCAAGGGTTTATAACTATTTTCTCTGGAAGAAAATTTTGGAAGAAAACATAAAATAACAACAAAAAAACGGCTTTTTAGCCGTTTTTGGAAGAAAATTGGAAGAATGACGGTAAAAAAGACAGATTAATCGCCTCCAAGATTGTTGAATATACGCCATTCTTACCGAAGATTGGTACTATTTCCTATACATCTTCAGCTCCAAGAACAAATCATTATAAATACTTAGATACTCTTGTCCTAAATCTTCATACACTTCCAAATGAGAGACCAGTTCGTCTGATGGATAGAATTGTTCATCTTCTGTGATCTCAGCTGGTAAAATTTCCAGAGCTTTTTCGTTTGGTGTAGAGTAGCCAATGTATTCCGCATTTTGAGCAGCATTTTCTGGTTCCAGCATGAAATTGATGAAATCATAGGCGCCGTCAATATTGGTAGCTGTTTTTGGAATCACAATATTGTCAAACCACAAGTTGGAGCCTTCTTCAGGAATCACATAATGGATATGCTCGTTTTCCCACATCATATCGGCTGCTTCCCCTGAAAAAGTTACCGCAACCGCACTCTCTTCATTTGCCATGTACATCTTGATCTCATCGGCAACGATCGCTTTGATGTTCGGTGTCATCTTTCGAAGTTTTTCTACTGCTTCTTCTAACTCCGTATCATTTTTACTATTCAGTGAGTACCCCAAGCTATTTAGTCCCAGGCCAATCACCTCTCGCGCGCCATCGATCAACATGATATTGTCCTTCAACTCTGGACGCCACAGATCATCCCATGAAGAGATTTCTTCTTCACTAATCACCTTATCATTATAAACAATACCTAAGGTTCCCCAGAAATACGGGATTGAATAAGCATTGTTTGGATCAAAGCTGAGATCGAGAAAACGTGGATCGATATTATCTAGGCCTTGAATTTTTGAGTGATCCAATTCGATGACTAGATTTTCTTCGATCATTTTTTGAATCATGTACTCACTCGGAATAGAAATATCGTACGCCGTTCCTCCTTGACGAATCTTGGTAAACATTGCCTCATTGGAATCAAAGGTGTCATAGTTGACCTTATAGCCATACTCATCTTCAAATTTTTTCAAGAGATCGGGATCAATATAATCCCCCCAGTTATAAACATTCAATACTTGAGCACCCACCATACCTGTGGCCTTCTCCAGTTGACGAACGCCAAAAATCAAAATCAGGATGATGGCAAGAATACCGATGATCAACGATTGTAGTCTTTTCATTATAGATCCGTCACCTCGCTTTTCTGGCGGTTTCGGCGTACACGACGCGAAACATTCTCTTTACTGATAAAGTAATAGCCGACGACCAAAATCATTGAGAATAAGAAAACTAGAGTACTCAATGCATTGATCTCTAAACTGATTCCTTGTCTGGCACGTGAATAAATCTCTACCGACAAGGTACTGAAGCCATTTCCTGTGACAAAGAAGGTCACAGCAAAGTCATCCAAAGAATAGGTAAATGCCATAAAATAACCAGCGATGATCCCTGGTGACAAAAACGGCAAAATGATATTTTTGACGACTTGCAGATTGTTCGCTCCCAGATCCCTCGCTGCATCGACCATTGAATCATTCATTTCTCGTAGCTTTGGCAAGACCATCAAAACAACGATCGGAATACTAAAAGCAATATGCGAAAGGAGCACACTGAAAAATCCTAGATTGAAGCCACGGAACAAGCTACCGATCAGCGTAAAGAAGATCAAAAAACTGGCACCGATGATGACGTCAGGTGAAACGAGTAAAATATTGTTCATACTCAGCAAAGCATTACGCATCGCTCGCTGTTTCGTGTAATAAATCGCCATGGCACCAAATGTTCCGATAGCTGTCGCGATCAATGCTGACAAAAAGGCCAGCATGAAGGTATTCAGGACAATGATCAGCAATCGAGAATCTTCAAAAACAGCCGTATAATTTTCCCAAGTGAAGCCAGTAAAGCTATTCATCGTTCCCCCGTCATTGAAGGAATAAAAAACCAGGTACAAAATTGGTGCATACAATAAGATGAAAACGATCGTCAGATAGAGATGGGACCATTGAAATTTTTTCATTTTCTTTGGCCTCCTTTTTTCTTCTCACCAGTCAGTAGCATCACGACAAACATCGCAATGATCAGTACGACTCCGATCGTCGAACCCATTCCCCAGTTTTGTGTGACTAAGAAATGCTGCTCGATCGCCGTTCCTAAGGTGATCACGCGATTTCCTCCGATCAGGCGTGTCAACATGAACAAAGAGAGTGACGGAATAAAGACCGCCTGCACGCCACTCTTCACGCCATTTAAGGACAGTGGAAAAATGACTCTACGGAAGGTTTCAAAGCTGTTCGCTCCGAGGTCACGACTAGCACTGATCAAAGAAGGATTCATTTCTTCCAGTGCATTGTAGATCGGCATGATCATAAAAGGCAACTCGATATAGGTTGCAACTACTAGGAAGCTGAAATCAGTGAACAGAATCTGCTGTGGACCCACACCAATAAAATCTAGGAAGTTGTTGATACTTCCATTGATACTAAAAATACCGATAAATGCATAAGCTTTTAACAGTAGATTGACCCAAGTCGGTAAAATGATCAGCAGTAACCACAGATCTTTGTGCTTTAATTTTGTTAAAAAATAAGCTGTTGGATAACTGATCAACAAGGTGATCACAGTGATCAAAAACGCGTACCACACAGAATTCAGTGTCATTGTCAGATATTTTCCCGAGGCAAAATACGTTTGGTAGTTCAATAATGAGAACTGACCGTTCATATCAAAGAAAGATTGATAAACGATCAAGACGACCGGTGCGATCACAAACAACAACAGCCAAAACAAATAAGGTACTGCATAAATTCGTCTGATTTTTGTCATTTCACCCCTCCTACTCTTCGTAACTTTCTAAACGTGCATCAAAGTCTTCTTCGGATTCGTTGAAACGCATGACATGGATATCCTCTGGTTCAAAGGAAAGTCCGATCTGACTACCCTCTACTGCTTTTCTCGTAGAATGGACCATCCACTCATTTTCCTGTTCATCGTAGCAAATGATTTCGTAATGGACACCGCGGAATAGCTGCGTATCGACCCGAACGATCAATTTGCCTTTTTCCATTGAAGTCAGGCTCAGATCCTCTGGTCGAATCACTACTTCAACTGGCTCGTTTTTACGCATCCCACTATCGACACACTCAAATTTTTTGCCAACAAACTCAACCAGATTGTCCTCTAGCATTGTTCCGTTGACGATGTTGCTTTCCCCCACAAAATCAGCCACAAAATGGTTGATTGGTTCATCATAAATATCTACCGGTGTTCCACTTTGAACGATCTCACCTTTGTTCATGACAAAAATCTCGTCACTCATCGCTAAGGCTTCCTCTTGATCATGGGTGACAAAAATAAAAGTGATCCCTAAACGTTGTTGTAATTCACGCAGTTCGTATTGCATATCTGTGCGCAATTTCAAATCCAACGCAGAAAGCGGCTCATCCAACAGTAAAACTTTCGGCTCATTGATGATCGCCCGAGCAATTGCCACACGTTGCCGCTGACCACCTGACATTTCGCTGATCTCACGAGTTGCATAGCCATCTAAACGAACTAAGCGTAACGCTTCATTGACTTTATTTTCAATTT
Organism: Enterococcus olivae; assembly: GCF_053760925.1. Classification (NCBI taxonomy): domain Bacteria; kingdom Bacillati; phylum Bacillota; class Bacilli; order Lactobacillales; family Enterococcaceae; genus Enterococcus; species Enterococcus olivae. Next base: position 17,688 of record NZ_JBSMVT010000026.1, on the reverse strand, counting down.
CTTTTTTCGGCAGCTTTTTGATCTTTAAACCAAAAGCGACGTTGTCAAAAACATTCATATGCGGAAACAATGCATAATCTTGAAAGACTGTATTGACTTGGCGTTGATTCGCAGGCACATCGTTGATTCGTTTCTCATCAAAGAAAATATCCCCTTCAGTCGCCTCAGAAAACCCAGCGATAATTCGCAAAATCGTTGTTTTCCCACAACCTGATGGACCAAGCAACGTATAGAATTTTCCTTCTTCTATCTCAAAATTCACACTCTTCAAAATCGTCTCATCATCGTACCGCTTCACTACATTGTTAAATGAAATGATTGGTTTTCCCACTCTTCTTTCCTCCCTGAACCCAGTTTATTATATGTGATTGTTTCCGAATAAGATTGTTCGTGTTTTTCACTGTTTTCTACAATATATACTTGCCTTTTTCGGTTTTTCAACATACTGCTTAAGAATAATTTTTTTTTTGTAAAAACACAAGTAAATTATTTCAGAAATCCAGATTTTTTCAGTAGGAAAGTCACGCTTCATAATCAATGGCTCCATCGGATCATTGGATAGCCCAGAGGTTTCTGATTTGATCGATCATAAGATAAATGACAAGCGATAGATTCACGACGTCGCGATTGATTTTAATCAAACCTTCTTCTAGTGAAATAGTTAACTTTTGCTGTGAACATTCCCGCAGAAAAAAGAAATTATGGTATGATGGTACTATTAAATTATTTTCAAAAAACCAACGAAATAACAGCAGTCAATGCACATAGTTTCAAATGGATAGTATTTTTTACTTATTAAATAAAAGAAATACGAGGAGTGAACCAGATGGACAATTTTTTAGCTTTTGAAGTAACGCAAGTAGAGAATGTCTTTGCCAGAGGTGTGATTCGAAAAGAAAACGAATCGTTAAAAGAACAGCAGGTGAATATCAAAGTCGATTACTCGGATGTCAATTACAAAGACGCCTTGGCTTCTTCTAAAAAGGGCGGTGTGATTCGTGACTATCCAAGAGTTCCCGGCATCGACTTAGCTGGCGAGATCGTGGAATCTCAGGATGAAAACTGGCCGGTAGGCAAAAAAGTTCTAGTGACTGGTTATGGTTTGGGTGTGAGTGCTGACGGTGGTTTTAGTCAGTATCAGCAGGTCCCAGTTGAATGGTTGGTTGCTCTACCGGAAGCATTGACGACCAAAGAAGCAATGACTTTAGGAACCGCTGGCTTCACTGCAGCACTGGCTGTTCAAGCATTGGAAAAAGAACAGCTGCCAAAAGAAAGTTCCTTAGTTGTCACTGGTGCTTCTGGTGGTGTCGGAAGTATCGCGGTAGCTCTTTTGCACCGTCTAGGCTATACAAATATCCTCGCTGTTTCTCGAAAAAAAGAACAGGTGGATTGGCTACTGGAATTAGGAGCGACACAAATAGTCACACCTGAAGAAATTCTTCCCGAGACTCCAAAAGTACTGGCAAAACAAACTATCTCTGCCGTGATCGATACCGTCGGAGGAAACCTGTTGTCTGGTCTATTGCCGCAGCTTCAGTATGGCGGTGCTGCTTTCTTGTGTGGGAACGCCGGGGGAATCAAGATGGAGACCACTGTCCTGCCCTTCATCCTGAGAGGAATCAAAGTAGTTGGGATTGATTCAGTCAATGTCCAAATGCCTTTGAGAAAAACCACTTGGGATTTCTTAGCTGAACATCAAGCAATGATCCAAACATTGAATTATCAAGAAATACGATTAAACGACTTGGACAGCACAATCGAGGCCTTACTAGCCGGTGAACATCAAGGTCGAACAATCGTTGATATGGAAGTGAATGTATGAATATTTTGATTACTGCTGGTGGCACGTCTGAGAGAATCGACAATGTTCGTTCCATCACCAATCATTCAACAGGAAAATTAGGAAGTTTGATCGCAGAGGCTTTTTTAGCTCAAGGAGACACTGTCGACTATGTAACAACCGCCAGTGCTATCCGACCAAAAAGCCAATCGTCGATTCGCTTCCATCAAATTGAAGGAACGCAGGAGTTGTCGGAAAAACTAAGCCTTCTGCTTGAGAATAATGCTTATGATGCGGTCATCCACAGTATGGCAGTTAGTGACTTTACGCCCGCACAAAGTCTGTCTCAAGAAGTCTTTTTAGAAAAACTCAACCAGCTAGTCGCCACAAAAGAAGTGGTCACTGCGCAGGATTTGTCTTTCTTTCTAAATACTGACCAAGCAAGCGAAAGCAAGATTTCTTCCAACACTGACCAGTTGTATTTGATTCTTGAAAAAACACCAAAAGTCATTCAGCAGGTCAAAAAAATCCAGCCAACCACACGCTTGGTTGGTTTTAAGCTGCTAGTGGATGTCTCAAAAGAAGAACTTTTGTCAGTTGCTAAAAAAAGTTTAGAGAAAAGTCACTCTGATTATGTTCTGGCAAATGATCTAACCTCTATCCAGCCAGACAAACATACCGGATACCTATTAAATAACAAAGGGGAAATCGCTGGGAAAGCCGATACGAAGGAAGAAATAGCTCAATTGATTGTCAAAACAATCACAGTTAGCCTATAATGGATAAAAAGCTACGGAAAGGATCACGCGATGAAAAAACGTATTTTACTAGCTGTTAGTGGCAGTATCTCAGCCTATAAGTCAGCCGATCTAACCAATGAATTGACCAAATTAGGATATGAAGTAGATGTCATGATGACAAAAAGCAGTCAAGCATTCATCACACCTTTGACTTTACAATCACTGTCCAAACGTCCAATTCACACAGATGTGATGGAAGAGATCGCTCCAGATAAAATCAATCATATTGAATTAGCCAAGCAAGCGGATCTATTTGTTGTGGCTCCGGCAAGTGCCAATATTATCGGTAAATTAGCGAATGGCTTGGCAGATGATCTTGTCTCAACTGTGGCGATGGCTCTGCCTCCAGCTACGCCTAAATTAGTGGCTCCGGCAATGAATACCAATATGTACCTCCACCCTCTTTTGCAAAAAAATCTTGCTATTTTGAAGGAAGTTGGGTATAAAGAGATAGCACCTCGCGAGTCTTTGCTGGCTTGCGGTGATTTTGGCTCAGGCGCCTTAGCTACAGTCGAAACCATTGTCGCTAACATAACAGAGACATTGGAAGCTCAATAAAGGAGGTTTCTATATGAAACGACAAGAAAAAACATTTCAATTAGTATTGACCGCTTCTTTTTTAGCGATTTTGATTTTATTATCTAGTGTCCCTTTTCTCGGTTTTATCCCGATTGGTCCATTGAATGCGACGACTCTGCATATCCCAGTCATTATCGGATCGATCGTCCTAGGACCTAAACGCGGAGCCTTTTTAGGAGCCTGCTTTGGCTTGATGAGTATGATCCGTTCAACAATCGTGGTTACCCCTTTGTCTTTTGTCTTCTCTCCCTTCATTGCTCCTCTGGGAGAAGTAGGAATGGGTAGTTGGAAAGCTCTTTTGATCGCATTTATTCCAAGGATCTTGATTGGAGTTGTTCCTTACTTTGTGTACAAGGGATGCCAGAAGCTCTTGAAAAATAAAATGAAGACTCTGGGTCTGTTTATTGCCGGGATCTCTGGGGGATTGACCAATACGATCTTGGTGATGAACATGATTTATTTTCTTTTCCAAAGAGATTATGCAACCGTAATTGGTGAAGCCGGCAGTGCTGTCTATACCGCCATCATTTCAGTGATCTTTGCTCAAGGTGTACCTGAATCGATTGTCGCCGGAATCGCCACAGCAGCTGTGTCAGCAGTCTTACTAAAATTTACCGAACAACGAGAATAAAAAAATGATCCCTTCAGAGCCTAGCTCAAAGGGATCATTTTTGTTTGTTTTTCAAATTGATAAATCGCAGCAGGGATACTAGTCAGCTGATCAAAATCGGCACAATAGGAATAGAGGGTCTTGCTGTTTTTATCATGGACTAGCAACCACTCATCCGTCGAAAAATCTTTGAAGCCATAAATGTCATAAACATCAGTCTCTGAGACTTTTTCTGTCTGTGACAGAATTTGATCCTCTTCTTTCAAATAGGCAGTATAGCTTTTGCCCTTAAATCCAATGGTTTCCTCGGAAGTTGACAGCTGATCAAAGAATTCAATCGGAAGTCTTTGAGCCGTTTCAGAAACATACAATTTCTCGAGGGTTTCCATGATCACTTTTCCTTTGGCTGCCAGATAATCTTCTTCAGGATAGCCTTTGATCGTGTATAAAGTATCATATGCTGACAGCTTTCCGACTTTTCTATGGTAATCAAAGTGATCGGCATTCAACACAGGATAATACAGTTGCTCCTCGTACTTGATCGCTGATTCCCCTTCATTACTGTCATCCACATAGACCGCACGTAGCTGATTGCTTCGGATAAACCAAACTACCACCAGTAAAAAGCACACGCCAATCATCCACCAGCTCTTTTTTTTCCTCATCTTGTATTCCTCCAAGAATTTAGCTTTCTTCACCAATGATTCGTACTTCGGGTTCTAGCTGAACATCAAATTTTTCTTTGATTACTTCTTGGATATGCGCGATCAGTTCCACGTAGTCAGTAGCTGTCGCCTGATTAATGTTCACGATGAAACCGGCATGTTTCTCTGAGATTTGCGCGCCACCCCAAATCAAGCCCTGCATTCCAGCATCCTGGATCAGTTTTCCAGTAAAATGACCTTCTGGACGCTTGAAGACACTGCCACATGAAGGATATTCTAAGGGTTGCTTGGATTCTCTCAGATAGGTCAGCTCTTCCATTTTTGTTCGGATCATACCTTCGTCGCCTTGCTCAAGTTCAAAACGGGCATTCAAAACGATCCCTTGCATTTGCTGGATGTCGCTATGACGATAGCTAAAATTCATTTCTTCATTCGTCAAAGTACAAACCGTTCCATCTGGAAACAAGACATCACTGGAAACAAAAACATCCTTGATCTCGCCACCATAGGCTCCTGCATTCATAAAGACAGCACCACCGATGCTTCCCGGAATCCCACAAGCAAATTCAAGTCCCGTTAACCCTTCAGCCAGTGCTGCATAGCTGGTATCGATCAGGCGTGCCCCTGCTTCGACGGTGATCATGGTCCCTTCCACGCGAATCTCTTTCATGTCGAGCAGCATGATGACCAAGCCACGAATCCCTCCGTCTCGTACGATCAGATTGCTGGCATTTCCCAATACTAGCCAAGGGAAAGCTGTTTCCTGGCAATAGTTGATCAAGGCCTCTACTTCTTCTCTGGTTTTTGGAAAGGCTAAAACATCAGCAGGTCCGCCAGTTTTAGTAAATGTATAGTTCATCAATGGTTCATCTAGTAATAACTTCATTTCAGGAAATTGTTTGATTAATTCTTCGCTTTTCACTGTCAAAATGCTCCTTCTCTTAAATATCTGATTCATTTTAACATGTTCTTCACAAACTGACTACTTAGTTGTAGCCTTCTTCATGTTGTTTTAACATTTTGCAGCAAAGCTCATGACTCAAACCAATCTTTTCCTGTTTCAAGTGGTTGTCTTCACCCGATGCAACAGCCTCTAAAAATTGTTCTACCATTTGCTGGAAGCCTCTTTTTTCTAGAGTATTCTGCCAATCTCCAAAGGTTTCGATCGAAGTTCCCGTTGTCTCGATTTTTTTCAATGTCGTCAAATCTTCGACTAAATAAGTACCTTGAGGACCAGAAACTTGGAACACTTCCCGATTGGCTCCGCTTTTAAGATCCATCGTCAAGACAGCCGATGTCTGCGCTGTTTCAAGCCTTAGAAAAGCCGTTTCCATCCCCGTCTCTGATTCTCGAATATAGCTGTCAAATGCCAGAATTGGTTCATCCAGCAGATAGACTGCTGTATCGACTAGGTGTAAGAACAAATCATAAATTTCAAAGGCAGTGGGTTGGATCGAATGGGCTCGGTTTTTTTGTAGCAGGATCATGCGTTTTTCAGGCAGTTCCTTCAATTGGCTGACTAATGGTGCAAAGCGTCGATTGAATCCAAGCATCAACAGTTTATTTTTTTGCTTGGCTAAAGCCTGTAGCTCTAAAACCTCTTGGTAATTTTCACTAAGCGGCTTGTCAACAAAGACATGAAGATCATTTAGCAGACACTCTTTGACTAAACCATAATGGCTAGTCGTCGCACTATGAATGAAACAGGCTTCGATCCCCTCATCAATCAATTCCTGCAAATTGTTTTTCATTGAACGGAGCTGATACTTTTCCTTCAATTGTTTTTGTACGTCTTGATTTCTGGTAGCAAAGAAAAAAGTTGCTTTGTGCTGCAAGGCAACATATGTCGGCAAGTAAGCCTTTTGAGCAATACCGCCTAATCCGATCACGCCGATTTTCATTGCAATTCCTCCTCATTTGTTTGATATCGTCCCCTCAAGTGTAACAGGAAACACAGTATTTTCCAGAACTTTAAGTAAAGATTCCTCTTTTGAAGACGATTTTGAGAAAATCTTGCTTGAAGTCAGCGTCGCATTGAATTCTAAATACATCATAAAATCTATTTTCTAAGCTAACAGGATCCTATCCAGTATTTCGATCAAAGGAAAATTTTGTTTTAGAAATTTCAATATCGCCTTGTGCAGGTTCAAGTGGGTTTCACGGTTGGCAAAAGTAGCTTTTGTCGCGTAGCAATCCTATTGTAAAGTAAACACAAATTGTCGTTTTTTTATATCAGAAGATTTGAAAGAAACCCAGACAGATGCTAAAATTCATACAGACAACTTGAAACATGCTCCATGTTTCATTGAACGAATATATCCTTGTCATCAAAAGAGGTGAAACGCATGAACTTTATCGCAATGGACTTTGAAACAGCCAATTATCAAAAACACAGTGCCTGTTCAGTCGCACTGGTAATGGTTCGAAACAGCAAAATTGTCGGCGAATACTATACATTGATTCAACCAGAAACTGACTTTTTTTGGAGAAATATCCAAATTCATGGAATCCATCCTACCGATGTAGCCACTGCACCAAAATTTCCAGAAGTTTGGCAGCAGATCGAACAGTACTACAATAAAAACAGTCTGATCGTCGCCCACAATGCCGGTTTTGATACCGGTGTTTTAGCTGGCTGTTTGGATTATTATGGATTGAAACAACCAAGTTATTTGTCTTTATGTACAGTAAAAACCAGTCGAAAATTGTATCCTGAGGTTCCCAATCACAAATTGAATACGATGTGCGATTTTTTGAAGATTCCTTTGGACAATCATCATGATGCCTTAGAAGACAGTCGTGCATGTGCCAATATTTTACTCCATCAGGAAAACTATTTTGGTGTAGAACCGTTAAAAAAATTGGTGCAAATGAAATAAGAGACGAAACGATTCATCTCTTTGACAGTAAAAATCTGAACGATAAAACGCGTGAAAACCGCCTCCTATCGTTCAGATTTTTTGTCTTCTTATTCATTAGTCGATCAATCGACTCATCAGCAGAACGTCTAAAAATTCTCCTTCATCGCTGATTGCTCCACGTGCCATGACGGCTTCGGTCTGAAAGTCAAATTTTTCATATAGCCTACGTGCTCGTGTGTTTTGATTTTGAACAGTTAATTCCAAACGACGGATACAACCAGACGTCTCCGACCAGTCGATCAATTCCTCCATCAGGACACTGCCTAAACCGATCCCCCAGTAATCTTTTAAAATAGAGAGACCTATTTCTCCAATATGTGCGACTCGCTTTTCTTCACTTCCACGAATCGAAGCTGTTCCGATCAATGTTTGACCATTGTAGGCAAGTAATAGCAAATTGTTAGGACTATCGTAGATTGCAGCTAAATGATGCGCCAATAATTCTGGTGTCAGTTCAAGACCTTGTTCATCCATGACTAAGAATTCTGTTTCTTGGCTGATTTGTTCCATCACTGTCAGCACAGCTTCCGCATCTTCTGGCAAAGCTTCGCGAATGATCAGATCCACCGCTTCAGACATGATCTTGCTCCCACTGCGCCAAAATACGAGCTTCCAACGCTTCCGCCTGTCTGCCAAATGCTTTGAAGCTCACCAAACGTTTGTCCAGATCTGTCGGATCCTTCTCTATAAGCATTTCCAAATAATCTACTGGCAAAGCTTCTTTCAACAAATTGCCCCACTCGATCACCGAAAAGCCGTCACCTTCAAAATATTCATCCAAACCTAAATCAGCCGCTCCACTTTCTACCCGGTAGACATCCATATGATAAAGGGGGATTCTTCCCTGAGGATACTCGCGAATAATCGTATAGGTTGGGCTTTTTATCATTTGCTCGATACCTAAACCTTTGGCGATTCCTTTCGTCAAGGTGGTTTTCCCAGCACCTAGGTCACCTGTTAACACTAAATTATCACTTGCTTTGGCAGTTTCTCCAATAATCACTGCCAGTCGTTCTGTTTGTTCGATAGATTCTAAAACAATCATTTTCTACGCTCCACTTTCTTTGAATTCTCGCTTAGTATAGCATTTTTTCTTAAAATCGCAAAAAGAGCTGTCGCGGCATCCGCGACAGCTCTCGTTTGTATTCACTCTTAGCCCATCAATGATTGAGCTGCTGTAATAATAGAGAGTTTGTAAACATCTTCTTCGTTACATCCGCGAGACAAGTCAGATACTGGCTTGTTCAAGCCTTGCAAGATTGGTCCAATCGCTTCAAAGTTACCAAAACGTTGAGCGATCTTGTAACCAATATTTCCTGATTGTAGATCTGGGAAGACAAAGACTGATGTTTTACCAGCAACATCTGATTCAGGTGCTTTCAATTGTGCCACTGACTGGATGTAAGCTGCATCAAATTGTAATTCACCATCGATAGCCAATTCAGGGGCCATTTCTTTAGCAATTCTTGTTGCTTCAATCGTTGCATCCGCTTGAGGAGCTTTTGCTGAACCTTTTGTAGAGAAGCTCAACATTGCTACACGAGGATCGATCTCAAACATTTCTGCAGTATGTGCAGAAGCGATCGCGATTTCAGCTAACTCTTGAGGAGATGGTGCCACATTGATCGCACAGTCCGCAAAAATGTATTTTTCTTGTTCGTTTCCGCGCATCATCAAGAAGGCTCCGCTTGTACGGCTGATCCCAGGTTTCGTTTTGATGATTTGTAAGGCAGGACGCACAGTATCTCCAGTGGAATGAATCGCTCCTGATACTAATCCATCAGTGATTCCCATGTAAGTCAGCATTGTGCCAAAATAATTTTCGTCTTTTAGTAGCTCTTCTGCTTGTTCTTTGGTTACTTTTCCGTTACGGCGTTCTACAAATGCTTCAACGATTTGATCCCAACGGCCACAGTTGTCTGGGTCATAGATTATCATATTTGAAATGTTGATTCCACGAGTAGCAGCAGCTTGTTCGATTTCGTGTTGTTTACCGATCAATACAGGCTCAACCAGCTCTTCCCCTTTCAAGCGCGCAACAGCACCTAAAATTCGTGTATCCGATGCTTCAGGGAAAGCGATTCTAATCCCGCGACGAACGACTTTAAATTTTAAACTATCAAATAATTCCATGAACAATAACCTCCAGATTTTTTATACACTTCTATCATACACCATCTTGAAAAAAAAGAACAGTTTTTTTCTCTGTATCAATAGGAAAAACAGCTGGATTGTTAAGGTATTCACATAGTTTATCTACTCTGCTTCAGTTCAATTCTATAACTGTTATACTTTTGTAGGCAATTGCCAATTGATCGGCTCTTTTCCCATTGAAAGCAATGCTTGATTGGCCTGAGAAAACGGCCGAGAACCAAAGAAGCCTCGATGGGCTGACAATGGACTTGGATGGACCGAACGAATGATCACGTGTTTATTGGTGTCGATCATTGCGATTTTTTGCTGTGCTGGTTTGCCCCACAAAATGAAAACAACGGGATCTGGTCGGTCGTTTAATTTTTGGATGATTGTATCCGTTAGCTGCTCCCAGCCTTTGCCACGATGCGAATAGGCTTGACCTTCACGAACAGTCAATACTGTATTCAACAAGAGTACCCCCTGCTCCGCCCAAGAAGTCAAATATCCATGATCAACAGGCGGAATCCCAAGATCTTCCTGAAGCTCTTTGTAAATATTTTTTAATGATGGGGGAATCCGAACACCTGGTTGTACAGAAAAAGACAATCCATGTGCTTGATTGGGTCCATGATAAGGATCCTGACCCAAAATGACGATTTTGACTTTTTCATAAGGTGTCTTTTCTAAAGCTTCAAAAATATGAAACATATCGGGATAAATCTTTTGCGTGCGGTATTCCTGTTTCAAAAATTCACGTAGTTCTAAATAATACGGCTGTTGAAATTCTTCTTCCAATACCTCTTGCCAGCTATTGTGAATGATTTTTTTCATACAAATGCCTCCTTGTCTGTGTTAAGGAATGGTTCTCCGCTTCTTTCTCTCTGATGCGAGTCTAGTGAGTCTCTTTGACCTCTTTAGCATAGCCCAGATTCCTTCCTTCTACAAGCAGCGAAATTCATTTTTCTCTGCAACAAAATTTCTTTTTTATGGTAAACTAAAGAAGAATCAGAGGAAGAGAGGATTGCTTATATGATTAAATTGATTGCCTCCGATATGGATGGCACTTTGCTGGATGGAGACATGCGAATTTCTCAAGAAAATATCGAAGCGATTCGATACGCAACCTCAAAAGGGGTTGAATTCATGGTCGCTACGGGTCGGAATCGGGCAGAAGCTCTATCCCCCCTAGAAGATGCTGGTATTGAATGTGCTATGGTTACTTTGAATGGAGCGCAAGTCTTTGATAAAGAAGGCCGTTCGATTTTTACAGTACCGATCGAATTGGAAACCGTTCAAGGGATATTGGATGTATTGGAAGAACACGGGGCTTACTTTGAAGTATCGACTACAAAAGGTGTTTATTCTGAAAGTAAAGAACAGCGTATTGAGAATTTTGCCTCTCACTTGGCAGAAGCAATGCCCCATTTGACTTATAAGATGGCGATTGCCATGACTGTCGCTCGGTTAGAATTTTTACCGATCCATTTTGTCGACAGTATCCGGGAACTGATCCTTCAAGAAGAGGTTACTGTTCTCAAAATTTTTGCTTTCCATCATGGTGGTGCAGCAGACTTAGGTCCTATCGCTAAAAAAATCGATGCACTGAAAGAATTAGTGGTTTCATCTTCTGGGCAAAACAACCTTGAAATCAATCATCGTTCTGCTCAAAAAGGAATCGCAATCGGTCATGTTGCATTGAATCGCGGCATTGATCTTTCTGAAGTAATGACGATCGGAGACAATCTAAATGATGTCAGTATGATCCAAGCCGGTGGTGTGAGCTTCGCAATGGGGAACGCTCTACCGGAAGTCAAAGAATACGCAAAATATGCGACAGATACAAATGTTGAATCTGGTGTCGGCAAAGCGATTCGTCGAGCAATCGACGAAGAATTGGCATAAACCCTTCTGAACAATAAATTGGAGGTATGGTCATGTCCGAATTCTTTATTCAAGAAAAACAATTAAGTGCGATTACACGAACAGTCATAACAGACGAAGATGGACATTCCCTTTATTTGCTTGTTGGGCGCTGGGGAACCAAAGGAGACGCACTCTCTCTTTACCGTATGGATGGTTCTCTTGTGGCAAGTATCAAGCAAGTCAGCTTTACTTTCGGCAACCGCTTCGAAATTTATGAAAACTATCAAAAAGTAGGTACCTTGCAAAAAATATTCAACTGGCCAGGAGACTTTTATTATATCAAACAGTTGAAGTGGCGTGCCCACGGCGATATCTACAACCATCATTACAGAATCCATCATTTCACCAAAAAGATTATGTCTATGGATAAAGCTAGTTTGCTTCGAGGCGACTTTTATGTTTTGGACGTGATCGATGATCAGGATGCTCCAAAATGTATTTGCATCGCAGCAATCATGGATTACTGGTTGTACAACCGCAAAAAACAGCAAAGCGAAAACTATAAATTAAAGTTGGCAAATTATTTTGAATAAAAAGAAAATATGGTACAAGTAAAAAACAAGACAAAAATATCCAAACAATTTAGAAGAACTGTCACCTATCTAGGTGACTTTGCGACGAGGACCATGAGGACCGCAGGAGCAATAAGCTTCTATTGTTTGGATATTTTACTGTTAAACAACTGATTTCCCAGTCCTTTTTTTATGCATTCAGTTCTTTTTGCATATGATTGTACTGATGCCCACAGATGATTTGTTGTCCGATAACTTTAAAGCCCTTGCGTTCATATAGTCGCTGAGCATTCGGGTTTGCTTGATCTACACAAAGACCGATTCGTTGTTTGTTTTCTCTTTGAGCAATCCGGTCTAGCGAATCGATCAATTCAGAGCCAACCCCTTGCCCTCTAAAGTCTTCATTCACGCAAATCGTATCCAGATACCATTCACCAGGGTAAGCTTCTGGATCTGTAAATAGCTTTTGATCTTCAATCCCCAAAGACAACAAAGCCTGAGTAAAGCCTTGATCGATGATTCCTTCATCTTCTGCCGGATATCCAAAAGCAATCCCAGCGACTTGACCATCAATTTCTTTGACAAGACCTCTTTTATAACCATAACGGTACGTAGGATCTTTGACTGCCTCCGTCAATACCTCAATTGTTTTCTCTTCTCCGAGCTTCTTCACAAACGGTAATTCCATATCATTTAAAACAACTAGAACCAGTTTGGCGATCTCAGCTCCGTCTTCTTTTACAGAAAAACGAATCATGACCTTCCATCCTTTCTTTTAGAGAAATAATCGTTATTCTCTGTTTAACCTCAAAATTTTTGTTATACTGGATTTAGGAGGTCACAAAATGAACATTCTCTATATTTCTATTTCAGGGAATACGCGCTCTTTTGTAACGCGCATGCAGGATTTTGCCAAGCAAAAACACAGTGAAAACCCTGATTTTCCTATTATACATGCAAAAGAAATCCACGACAACAGTTTAGAGCAAGCTGAAACAGAACCCTTTTTTGCAGTGGTCCCAACCTATCTAGAAGGTGGAAATGGGATCGACAGCGGAGACAAGGAGATTTTGACTGAAGCCTTGCGTGACTACATTGCCTTTGAAGACAATGCCACTCTTTGTTTAGGTGTGATTGGAGGAGGAAACAAAAACTTCAATTACCAGTACTGTCTGACAGCCAAACAATACGCCGAACAATTTCAAGTACCCTTTCTTGCCGATTTTGAATTGCGAGGAAACAGCAATGAAATCGAGACTATCTATGTTACGCTGAGTAAATACTGGCAGAAGCATGTCAGTTGATTTTTTTTAAGAGGTGATTATTTGTTTCAAGTATTAATAACTTTTCTTTCTGTTTACGAGACACATAATTTTACTCGGACAGCTGACAGTTTGTTTTTATCTCAACCAACTGTTTCGGCACAAATCCGAAAATTAGAAGAGCGCTTGAATGTCTCCTTGTTTATTCGTAATGGAAAACAAGAGATCATTCCAACGAAAGAAGCCGATTTTCTGTACCCACGCGTATTAAAAATCATCGAAGAATGGGAAGATGTCATCCATCATATCAGTACACAAAATAATTTTAGAGAAAAATGCGTCTTTGCCAGCTCGCAAACTTGCGGTGCTTTTCTTATCCCTAAGATCGTTCCGGTTCTTATCAAGCAATTTCCGATGATCGATTTTAGCTTTCCTACTATGTCCGGAGATAAGATCATCCGTTCTCTCGAAAAAGCCAAGATCGATTTTGGCTTGATCGAAACTGCTGAGCGAAGCAACCAAGTAGACCGTTACTTGATTGGAAGAGATGAACTAATCTTAGCGGGGGATCCAGCTTCTGATTTTTGGCTTTTGCCGGAAACCAACTCTCCGTTAGCCGAGTTGAATGAATCTTATCTAAAGGTTCGTAATTTAACCCCACAGATTATCCGGACCAATAACCATGAGATGACACTAGCTTTGCTGAAAAACGGGGTTGGAAAAACGATTATTTCAAAACTAGCACTGGTTGATACGGCAATTCCTTGGAAAGAGTTACATATCAACAGCGAGCGTGATTTTTATTTCTTAACGAGACAGAAGGTTGTCTCTGAAGAACTGGCTGAGGTCGCACAATTCATTAAAGAAGAAATTCAAAAACTCAACCAACAACATACGAAGTAAGATTTTTCTGACTGGAAAATCTTACTTCCTTATTTATATCTAAGGAGGAAAGTCATGGACGACCGATTATTCGTGATCCTGATTATTTTAGCAGTGATCATTTTGCTGATTGCCACCGATAGTTATCAAAGACTAAAGCTCAAACGTTCTGTGAAAGAACGTTGGGGAAAAGTTCCCAATCAGCCTCGATTCGACAAGGAAGAAAGCCTGAAACAGGCTTGGCAGGAGGAACGCTCTTTTACTAAATGGCATAGTGAGATCGATGATATCACCTGGTATGATCTGGATATGCTCTCTGTTTTTGAATTATTGAATGCGACCTACTCAAGCGTAGGATCTGAAGCCCTTTATCAGCGGCTTAGAAATTACCGCTGGCAAGAAGATACCGAAATGGAACGTCTGATTGAGTTTTACGAAGCAGCTCCGGAAAAAAGAGAGAAAATCCAATACCATTTTGCACAACTAGGTAAGCAAGACAAAAATTTTTCCAAGCATTATTTGGCTAAGAAACAAAAGAAACGCTTGGGATCTCTCCCCTTTTTTCTGTTGCTAGGAAGTCTTCCTTTTATAGGACTGCTGCTTTTTCTATTGGGTTGGAAGCAAGGTCTGATCTTGATCATCGCAAGCATTATCTTCAACATGATCTACTATCAAGTCAAAAAGGCACAACTGGAAACAGAGCTGACGAGCATGCGCTATCTTGTGCAAACAATCACTACAGGTATCAAGGTCGCAAAGATTGCGCATCCTCTACGACAGGAAATTCAACAAAGTCTAAAGAAACTGAAAAGCCTTCCCCGTTTTGGCTTCTCCTTTAGAGTCAAAAATAATTCTGAAACGGAAGTGCTTTTTGACTACTTGAACATGATGGTCATGATGCCCTTTATTTCCTATGGTTTTGTTTTAGACAAGATCGAGCGCTACAATCAAGAAGCCATTCGACTGTGGGAATTATTGGGAAAACTGGAAATTGCTGCCGCTATTTTAAATTTCCGGACCTTTATGCCGGTCACTAGTCAGCCGAGTTTTGCAGATGGCGCGGTACATGCAGCGAACGTTTACAATCCTTTATTGGAGGAAGCCGTAATGAATCCGGTCGATTGGTCGCAGACGACACTGATCACTGGATCCAATGCTTCCGGCAAATCTACCTATGTCAAAAGTATCGCCATTAATTGTATCTTGGCACAGACGATTCAAACAACCCTCGCAGAATCTTTTACGATGCAATACGGCCACGTATTCACTTCAATGGCTGTCGAAGATGATCTTTCTGAAGGAGACAGTTATTTTGTAGCAGAGATCAAATCTGTCAAACGACTACTCGATGCAGTAGCGACAAAAAAACGTTGCTATTGTTTTGTCGATGAGATCTTGAAAGGCACGAATACGGTGGAACGGATCGCCGCTTCCTCCAGTGTCGTTCATTGGCTCAGCCAGTCTGTCAGTCTATCAATGGTCGCCACACACGATATCGAATTGACAGAGATTTTAAAAATGAGTTGCGCTAACCTCCATTTCTCAGAGCAAGTAACCGATGAAGAAGGCATCTCTTTTGATTACAAAGTTAAGCAAGGTCCTGCTCAGACTAGAAATGCAATCGCCTTATTAAGCGTATTGGACTATCCAGAAGAAATTATAGAGCAAGCAAAAAAAGAAGCCCACTACTTTGATAGTTACCGGAAGTGGCAACCACTATCGACAGAATCCAATTGAAAAAAGCAGCGTGCGTATGCATGCTGCTTTTGCTTTCTACAATCAAATCATCCTTTAGGTGAACAGTTTACTGTTCTTTCATTGGAAAATCAAAGCCTTGCTTTACTAAAAAATCAAATACTTCTGGTCGACGTAAAGTATGGTAATGTGCCTGCACTCTTTGACTCCAGTCTGTACATCGTGTATTGCGGGAACGTTGTTGGTAGTAATGATTCATCCTTTGATCGTACTCAGCAATAACGACTGGATCTGCTTCCTGATAGCGATCGATTTTCAGGATTTCTTCTGCAAAAAGTCGTGGTTTGACTTCATTTTTATTTTTAGGATAACCGATCGTCAAGCCATATAGCGGGAAGGTATAGGCAGGTAATTCAAGCATTTCTGAGATTCGGTCAAGATCATTGCGGATCCCCCCAATATAGCAGATTCCCAATCCTTGAGATTCTGCGAAGACTGCCATGTTTTGTGCAGCAATCGTCGTATCTATAATTGAAACAATCAAAGATTCCATCGAAGTGATCGCCTTCAGATCCTGTGTCGTCTCTCTAGCGATCTGATAATTGCGATTCAAATCAGCAACAAAGAGGTAAAACACGCCCGTATTTTCTACATGCCCCATCCCATTGGCTATTTGTTCAATTTCATGGCGCTTGTCAGGATCCCTGATCTCGATGATCGAGTAAGCTTGTACAAAATTTGAAGATGAACCGCTTTGAGCCGCTTGAAGCAGCTGCATTTTCAATTCTTCCGGCAAGTCTTTTCTTTCAAATGATCGAACCGAACTGTGACTGGTGAACTGGTTTAAAAAATCCATTGATTCGTGCTCCTTTACTTTTAATGGTTGGTCCCTATTAAAAATATTCTATAACTGATTTTCTATTTTTTCAAATGAAGTCCCCATCTCCCTTTGATTCCATGAACAAACTTTTTGACTTGCCCAAATAGATAAGAGTAGACTGAATAGAATACAACAATATATTGTGAAGCTAAAAGGAAAGGAAGAGATTCAATGAGGATTTTGATTATTGGCGCAAACGGACAAATTGGTAAACAATTAGTAGAAAAACTTCAACAGTCACACTCCCATACGCCCATTGCCATGGTACGAAAAACAGAACAATTAGCTCAATTCAAAGAGAGGAATATTGACACTGTTTTAGGTAATCTAGAAGGTTCTATTCAGGAGTTGCAACAGACCATCGAAGCAAGTCAGGCAGAGGCTATCGTCTTTACAGCTGGTTCAGGTGGTCACACGGGTGCAGATAAAACGATCCTGATCGACTTAGATGGTGCTGTCAAATCAATGGAAGCGGCCAAGCTTGCCGGCGTCCAACGCTTTGTAATGGTCAGCGCGATCGGTGTCCACAAGTGGCATACCGATGCAAAACTCCCAAGTGAGCTTTCTTACTATTCAGCTGCTAAGTACTATGCAGATCATTGGTTGCAAAAGAGCGACCTCGACTATACGATCATTCGTCCAGGTCGTCTAACAAATGACTCTGGGAATGGGAAGATCAAACTGGGCGAAACCTTGGCACACAAGGAGATCCCTAGAGAAGATGTTGCTTCCCTCATCCTTGCAGTTCTGGAAAATGAAGCGACCATCAATCAATCCTTTGATGCCGTTGGTGGAACAGTTCCAATCGTAGAGGCTGTTGAGTCACTGGCAAAGAATTAAGAAGCGGAAAATTTCCGCTTTTTTTTATTAATGACTTTAGTCCGTTTCACTCGCAAAGCGTGTGAAACAAAAAAAACGCGCGCTTATAGGCGTGGACGAAGTAGCTTTAGCGTTAAAAAACTCCTTTCGATATACTAATAAGTGGCTACCAACCGCTTATCAAATCGAAAGGAGTTTTTTTATGTCTACTGATGATAAAAGTT
>NZ_JBSMVT010000025.1:0-42793 GCF_053760925.1 Enterococcus olivae | reverse complement strand
TCAAACGATTCTTTCGTTATTTACTGTTTCAGCCTTTTGAGTGTTGGTTAGAAAAATTAATTCCCACATGAGAAAAAAGAAATTTAGCTCGTTACTTTTTTGGTTTTCAGTTGAATAACAGGTAAAATTTTTTCTGGAAAAAGTCATCCTTTGCGTCAGCACAGTTTCTTTTGACCTATTTCCACGAAAATTAGTTTTCAGAATATTCTAAATTATTTTTATGCAACACCAGTGATGATAAATGTTTTTTAGTCAAACAGTTATCAAAAAAGTGAGGAGGAGAGAAGATGGCAATTGCTGAATCAAAAGGAATTCTTTTGTTTAGTAAAGATCATAAAGAAAAAGACAAGTTAGTCAAAATTTTTACAGAATCTGCTGGCAAACAAATGTTTTATGTCAAAGGAGCTCATCGTAGGAACAATCCGTTAACACCTGCCTTGCTGTCTTTCACCGAAGCCGTCTACATCGGAAAATTCAACAGCGAAGGTCTGTCCTTTTTAAATAGTGCCAAGGAAGTCCGACATTTCCGCAATATCCAGTCAGATATTTTTTTAGCCGGTTATGCGACCTATATAATGAATCTAGCCGATGCAGCGATTGAAGATCGGGTGTATGATCCGAATCTCTATACTTTTTTGCATCAAGCCTTATTGATGATGGATCAAGGAAATGATGCCGAGATCCTGACCAATATTTTTGAGATTCAAGTATTGCAGCGCTTTGGTATCGCGATCGACTGGCAAAAATGTGCTGTCTGTCAAGAAACTCATGGAAAGTTTGATTATTCCTCTAAATACAATGGAATCCTGTGTGAAAAGCACTGGGACAAAGATCCGCGACGTCATCACGCTGATCCGGTCGCGATTCATTTCATTCGGATGTTCTCTCAGATTTCTTATGAAAACATCCAATCGATCGAATTGAAGCCAGAAACGAAAGCATCGATCCGTCAAACGATTGATGCTTTGTATGAAGAATATGTAGGACTGCATCTAAAAAGTAAAAAATTTATTGACCAAATGGGCAGTTGGGAAAAGATGATGAATCCAAAAACATGAACCTTGTCAAAAAAAGGTTCATGTTTTTTTTGCGTGTCCTAAATAATCTGCTAAATTTCAAACGATTTGAATTTTTGATAACAGAAAGCGTTCTCATAAAAAGATCGAAACACTGAATATCTCTCAACAAACGTAAAGACTCTTATAAATTTATAGAAAATTACAAAATCTAACGAGTAATGATTGACCTTTGTTTAAATTATATTTATGATATTCTTAATACTTTTTTATTGAATTCTAATGGTTAGGAGTGAGATTTTGGACAATTTATTTTCAGTATTGAAACCGGAAGAGCAAATTGCTTTGCAGCTAAGAAATTTGTATCAGCAACGAGGGTTTCAATTGTACCATTTGAGTAGTTTTGAAGAATACGAATTATATAGCCAAAATAAAAAATTTATCAACGAAGCAGAGGTCATTACTTTTACTGGTGGTGATGGTCGAATCATGGCGTTAAAGCCGGATGTCACTCTGTCGATCGTCAAGAATACGCCTCCTGGTGAAAGCAGAAAAGTTTATTACTATGAGGATGTCTATCGACACGACCGCCAAAATGGCGAGTATCTACGGATTCATCAGACTGGATTAGAATATATAGGAGAAATCAATCAGAAAGAGGAGCTAGATGTTTTGTATCTGGCGCTAGAAAGTTTGTCTGTAGCAGGCGGCGGTGTACTGGATCTATCTCATATGGGTGTCTTAAAGGCGATTTGTCAATTGTTCCCATGCGAAGAGCATGAGAATGTCATTAAAGCCCTACAACAAAAAAGTCCTCATATTCTGCGCAAGCTAGGGGAAGAATGCGAAGTACCTGAAGAAAAGATCCGTTTGTTGGAAGACTTGATCACCCTTACTGGAAGCTTTGATCAGGCCTATGAAAAAGCTGCAGCCTTGCTCAAAAATCCGATCGCACTAAATGCTTTGGAAAAATTGAGAGTGTTGCATGATCTACTAAAGGAACAAGGTCGGATTCCTGAAAACATGAAGATTCGTCTAGATTTTTCGATTGTCAATGATGCGGATTACTATAGTGGTCTGCTTTTTCAAGGATTTGTAAAAAAAGGCAAACAGGCGGTATTGTTTGGTGGCAGATACGATCGTCTGTTGCGAAAACAAGACAAAGATCAGGGCGGGATCGGTTTCGGTATGCATTTGAACAATCTGGGACGTTCCCAGGAGCTTCCTGAAGAAGAGTCTGAGTATTTGTGCTTTGCTCTACCTAAAGGACGGATGGCCGATATCGTCTATCAACTCTTAGTCAAGGCGGGTTTGGCCAGCGACAATATTTTTGAAGACAACCGTAAGCTGATTTTTGTCGATGAAGAAAAGAAATTGAAATTCTTTTTAGTCAAGCCAAGTGATGTCGCGATCTATGTCGAGCATGGAGTTGCTGACATTGGCGTAATCGGTAAAGATGTCTTGGATGAATCACGGCCAGATGTGTTGGAATTGATGGATCTAAAAATGGGCAAATGTAAAATGGCGGTTGCTGCGCATAAGAATTTCTTGCAGGACAATACACGTAAGCTGCGCGTAGCCACCAAATATCCGAACACGACCAGACGCTATTTTAGCCGTTTGGGACAGGCGGTCGAATTGATCCAGCTACATGGCTCAATCGAATTGGCACCTTTATTGGATCTGTCCGATGTCATCGTCGATATCGTGGAAACAGGAACGACATTAAGAGAGAATGATTTAATCGTATTGAAAGACATCGCCCCATCTTCTGCCCGTCTGGTGGTCAACCACTCGACCTGGCGCTTTAAAGAAGAAATGCTTCAGACACTGTTAAAGAAGGTGAAAGAACAATTATGATAGAGATTCGTTATACAAAGAATGAGTCTGTGGACTCTTTGGTGCAGCGAACTGCTGGCGAAAGTCTGGATGTCTCAAAGGTCGTTAGTGAAGTATTGGCGGAGGTTCGTGTGAAGGGTGACGAAGCTCTGAGCACTTATACTAAAAAGTTTGACCAAGCGGAGCTAACTGAATTCAAAGTCAGCCAAGTAGAGATCGATGCGGCTCTTCAGGAAACAAGCTCAGAATTCCTGGCAATTTTAGAACAAGCCAAAAAAAATATTGCTTCTTTTCATAAAAAACAAGTCCAAAGAGGCTTTGTCACGACAACAGATCAAGGAACGGTCATGGGACAAAGAGTTCTACCGCTTGAAAAAGTTGGTGTTTATGTACCCGGCGGCACAGCAGCCTATCCAAGTACCGTTCTGATGGATGTCTTGCCAGCCAAGATCGCAGGGGTTGAAAAAATCGTGATGATCACTCCTCCGAATAAGGAAGGGAAGATTCCAACAGCAATTTTGGCAGCAGCCAAGATCGCAGGCGTCGATGAAATCTACAAAGTCGGTGGTGCCCAAGGAATCGCAGCACTGGCTTATGGAACAAAAACGATCCCTAAGGTCGACAAGATCGTTGGCCCGGGTAATATCTACGTTGCGACTGCCAAGCGTATGGTCTATGGACTGGTCGATATCGACATGATCGCGGGACCAAGTGATGTCTTGATCGTTGCAGATGAGTCAGCTAAGCCGAATTGGGTCGCTGCTGATCTACTGGCTCAGGCAGAGCATGATACTTTGGCGCAAGCTGTTTTAGTCACGACCAGTGAGACGCTTGCTCAAAAGGTTCAGCAAGAACTGAACGATCAATTAGCGACACTTCCAAGAAAAGAAATTGCAGCAGTCTCGATTGAAAACAACGGCAAGCTCATTGTGGCTGAAACATTGAATGAAGCGGTGGAACTGGCCAATCAAATTGCTCCAGAGCATTTGGAGCTGTGTGTTTCAGAACCCTTTGCCTTGCTGGGAAAAGTCAAACATGCCGGTAGTGTCTTTTTAGGTCATTATACTCCGGAAGTACTTGGTGATTATTTTGCCGGACCGAATCATACATTGCCAACTGAGGGAACGGCGCGTTTCTATTCGCCTTTGTCTGTGGATGATTTTATCAAAAAAAGTAGCTACTTGTATTATTCAGAAGAAGCCTTGCAAGGTGCTGCCGATCAGGTGATTGCCTTTGCTGAAATGGAAGGACTGGTTGGTCATGCCCGTTCCATGACAATTCGAAAGGAGGAGGAAGCATGAGTCAATACTTAGATACTCAGTTTCAGCATTTGATTCCTTACGTTCCTGGAGAACAAACCAAGAATGAACAAATCATTAAGTTGAACACCAATGAAAATCCTTATGATCCTCCTAAAGCTGTTTTTGAAGCAGCGAAAAAAGCTGCCGGAACATTGAGTCGGTACTCTGATCCTACTTGTAGTCAGGTGATCCTTCCTTTAGCTAAAGGCTTTGGTGTCGAACCGGAGCAAGTCTTTTTAGGGAACGGTAGTGACGAGGTATTATCCTTTTTGTTTCAGGGATTTATGGAAAAAGGCGTCCAGTTTCCAGACATCAGTTATGGATTCTATGAAGTGTATGGCGATGTCTTTCATCTGGATGTAGAAAAAGTTCCTTTAAAGGAAGATTTATCGATCGATTTGGCAGATTATACGGGAGCAGCAACGATCGTGATCGCCAACCCGAATGCACCGACTGGCTTGACCTTGTCTCCAGCAACGATTTGCCAGTTTGCTAAGGAAAACCCGCAGCGACTAATCATTGTTGATGAGGCCTACAGTGATTTCAGTGAGGCATCGATGATTCCTTATCTTGAAGAAGTCCCTAATGTTCTAGTCGTCGGAACCTTTTCAAAATCCCGTCATTTGGCAGGGGCTCGTTTAGGTTATGCGGTGGGATCCAAAGAAGTGATCACGGATCTGAATACTTTGAAATTCAGTCATAATCCTTACAGTGTCAATGCAATGACTCTAGCGTGCGGGGCAGCCTCACTAGCTTCTCAAGAGTATGTGGACAGCTGTACAGAGAAAATCATTGCGACCAGAGAATGGACAAAAAAAGAGCTGGCCAAATTATCCTTTGAAGGAACTGATAGTCAAGCGAATTTCATCTTTGTTCAGCATGAAAAGGTCCCAGGTCAAACCTTATTTCTCGCTTTAAAAGAAAAAAATATTCTGGTTCGCTGGTTTAGTCATCCTCGGATCGATAATTATATAAGAATATCTATTGGGACTCAAGAAGAGATGGAACAATTGATTCAGGTGATCAAAGAAATAGAAGGAGTGGGAGCATGAGAAAATCTTCAGTGACTAGAAATACAACTGAAACAAAGATACAACTGACTTTGGAGATCGATGGTACTGGTCAACAAAGCTTTAAAACAGGTGTCGGTTTTTTAGACCACATGCTAGAACTTTTTTGTCGGCACGGACGATTCGATATTGACTTGGTCTGTGACGGAGATGTCTATGTGGATGCCCATCATACGACCGAAGATATTGCGATCGCACTAGGTCGTGCATTTTCTGAAGCTTTGGGGGAACGCAGAGGGATCAAGAGATACGGCAGTTTCTTATTGCCGATGGATGAAGCTTTGGTCATGGCTGCGATCGATATCAGCGGTCGAGGAATGGCAGTGATCGAATTGGATATCCCTAGTGAAAAAATTGGGACGCAATTTGATACGGAATTAGTAGAAGAATTTTTCATTGCATTTGCCCGCGAACTTGGAGCATCGATCCATTTGCATCAAATCGCTGGAAAAAATAGCCACCATATTGTTGAAGCTTGTTTTAAAGGCTTTGGTCGTGCCTTGGGGCAGGCTGCGAGTATCGATGAAGTAGCACCAGATGAGATTCCGTCAACCAAAGGAACAATTATTTAGGAGGCAAATTATGATTGCGATTATAGATTATGGCGTAGGCAATCTCTTTAGCTTGTCTCGCTCATTAGAGTATCTGGGAATCGAAAGTGTGATCACCAGTGATGTTGCACAGCTGGAAGCGGCAGACCAGATTATTTTACCGGGAGTGGGCGCCTTTGGAGATGCGATCCAAAAACTGAGAGAGCATCAATTGGAAGAACCGGTCAAACAACTAGCTGCCGCAGGAAAACCTTTGCTGGGTATTTGTTTAGGTATGCAGTTGCTCTTTGAAAAAAGCACGGAATTTGGTGAACATGTGGGTTTGGGTTTGCTAAAAGGCGAGATCGTTTCGTTGAAAGCGGCTCTTCAAAAGGAACAGCTTTCTCTGAAGGTTCCCCATATCGGTTGGAATGAACTACTTGTCAAAAAGGATTCACCCTTGCTAGAGGGTTTTAATGAAGGCGAACAGGTCTATTATGTCCACAGCTTTTACGGGACCAATTGTGAAGAAAGCCTGGTAGCTACGAGTGAATATGGCATCGCAGTTCCTGGACTTGTCCAAAAGGAGAACGTCTATGGCGCCCAATTTCACCCAGAAAAAAGTGGAGATGTTGGCTTGCGTATGCTAAAAGCATTTTCGGAGGTGAAGGGATGAAGATTTTTCCAGCAATTGATTTATTGAATGAGAAAGTAGTCCGCTTGTATCAGGGAGACTATCAACAGCAGGAAGTATTTGGGGAGGACCCCGTCGCTTTCGCCAAATCCTTTGAAGAAAAAGGGGCCAAGTATTTACATTTGGTTGATCTGGATGGTGCCAAAGACGGTGCCTTGCGCTATTTTACAACAGCAGAAAAAATCGTTTCTCAAACGGATCTCTTCGTAGAAGTCGGTGGCGGGATTCGAGATGAAGAAACGGTGGAACGATGCCTCGCTGCAGGCGTCCATCGAGTGATCATCGGGACTCTACCTCAGAAGAATCCGACATTGGCTAAAACAATCATCCAAAAATATGGAGACAAAATCGCCGTGGGTGTGGATGCCAGAGATGGAAAGGTTGCAGTAGAAGGCTGGTTAGAAACCACTGAGACAGATGCCTTTGATTTCTGTAAAGAATTAGCTTCATGGGGAACCAAAACCATTATTTTTACAGAGATTTCTCGTGATGGAACAGGCCAGGGGATCAACATTCCTTTGTATCAGAAACTATTGACGATCGAACAGGTTGAATTTGTTGCCTCCGGTGGTGTGGCAACGCTAGCAGATATCACTGCCCTAAAAGAAATCGGAATACCAAGCGTCATTGTTGGTAAAGCTTTGTACAAAGGCGATTTGAAGCTGGAAGACGTATTGAAGGAAGGGGAATAGTATGATCTCAAAACGAATTATTCCTTGTTTGGATGTCCGTGATGGACGGGTGGTAAAAGGAGTCAACTTCGCAGGTCTAAGAGATGTCAATGATCCTGTGACTTTGGCGAAATTTTACAATGAGCAAGGTGCAGATGAACTGGTTTTTTACGACATTACCGCTTCTGCAGAACAAAGGGGACTATTCACCGATATTTTAAAAGCAGTGGCTTCGGAAGTGTTTATTCCTTTGACTGTTGGTGGAGGGATCAATGAAGTACAGGATTTTGAACGGGTATTGAATTGCGGTGCCGACAAAGTCAGTGTCAATTCAGGAGCGATCCGCAATCCTCGTTTGATCGAAGAAGGCGCCAAACGTTACGGTAGTCAGTGTGTCGTCTTATCTGTCGATATTCGCAGAGTCGGTGATCAATGGAATGTTTTTGCCAAAGGTGGTCGTGAAGATACGGGAATCGAAGCACTTGAATGGATTCGACAAGGCGAATCACTAGGAGCTGGTGAACTGGTTATCAACAGCATGGATACGGACGGTGTCAAACAAGGCTTTGATCTACCGCTATTAAAAGCAATCACAGAGATTTCTTCTTTGCCGATCGTGGCTTCTGGTGGGGCTGGCAATGTGGCAGATTTTGTTGAATTGTTCCAGTTACCCAATATTGAAGCTGGTCTGGCCGCTTCGATTTTTCATTACGGTGAAGTCAAAATTCCCGATTTAAAACAGGAATTGGCGAACGAACAAATTGCTGTACGCGTATAGGAGGAAAAAGAGATGGATCTCGATACATTGAAATTTGATGCAAATGGACTGATCCCTGTGGTTGTGCAGGATGCAGAAACAAAGGAAGTTCTAACCCTTGCATATATGAATAAAGAAAGCGCAGAATTGACATTAAAAGACAAGCTAATGACTTTTTACTCGAGAAGCCGTCAAGAATTGTGGCGTAAAGGGGAAACTAGCGGTAATTATCAACACTTGGTTGCCTTAAAAGCCGATTGTGATCAGGATGCTTTAGTGGCATTGGTCAAAAAAGATGGACCTGCTTGTCATACTGGCGCTGAAAGCTGTTTCTTTGAAACGATTTATGAGGAAGCTTTGCCAGAAAAATTTTCACTACAAGGTTTGTATGATTTGATCCAGGAGCGTAAAGATACACCAAAAGAAGGAAGCTATACCAGTTATCTTTTCGAAAAAGGCAAAGAGAAAATTCTGAAAAAAGTGGGTGAAGAGTCCACGGAGGTCGTGATTGGGGCGATGAAAGAAGATCGGGAAGAAACGGTCTATGAAGTCGCGGACCTAGCGTATCATGTCCTTGTCTTGATGAATGAGATGGGTATTTCAGTGAAAGAAGTTGCCGACGAATTAGCCAAAAGACACGTGGTAGATCATAAAGTGAAACAAGAAACCATGAAATAATTCAGAAACTTTCATCTTTCGTTTGACAAACAGTAGGCAAGAGAATTATGATAGATGTAATCGAATAGTGCAGTGACCATTTTTAGGAAAAAGAATCTTCCTTCAAGCGAGTCTGGGAAAGTGTGAGCCAGACAGTGAACCTTTTTACCGCAGGCGAATGTGAGCACAGATCAAATCAAGCTGCCGAGCAATCGGAAGTAGGGTGGAACCGCGAATATATCGTCCCTATGTTTATACAATTTTTGTATAAACATAGGGACTTTTTGTTGTGATAAGATCAGAGCGAAGCTGGAACATCGTAACAAGAATAAAAAATCAAAAAGGAGCAAACACATGAGTCAAAAACTAACGGTACAAGAAATGATTTTAACTTTACAAAAATTTTGGTCTGACAATGGCTGTATGCTGATGCAGGCCTACGATACAGAAAAAGGGGCAGGAACGATGAGTCCCTACACATTCTTACGGGCAATCGGACCAGAGCCTTGGAATGCTGCGTATGTAGAGCCTTCTCGTCGTCCAGCTGATGGACGTTATGGAGAGAACCCTAATCGTCTGTACCAACATCATCAGTTCCAAGTAGTGATGAAGCCATCACCGGAAAACATCCAAGAATTGTATTTGGAAAGTTTAGAAAAACTTGGCATCGATCCGCTTGAGCATGACATTCGTTTTGTAGAAGACAATTGGGAAAATCCTTCGATGGGCTGTGCGGGTCTCGGCTGGGAAGTTTGGCTGAACGGTATGGAAATCACACAGTTTACCTATTTCCAACAAGTGGGCGGACTGGCTTGTCATCCAGTAACAGCGGAGTTGACTTACGGTTTGGAACGTCTGGCTTCTTATATCCAAGAAGTCGAAAGTGTTTATGATTTGGAGTGGGCACCAGGTGTCAAATACGGAGAAATCTTCAAGCAACCAGAATTTGAACACTCAAAATATTCTTTTGAAATCAGCGATCAGGACATGCTGTTGAACAACTTTACGAAGTTTGAAGCTGAAGCGAAGCGTTGTATCGAAGAACATCTGGTCCATCCAGCCTATGATTATATTTTAAAATGTAGTCATAACTTTAATCTGTTAGATGCCCGAGGAGCTGTCTCTGTTACAGAACGTGCTGGATATTTGGCACGTATTCGTAATATGGCACGTGAAGTAGCCAAAATCTTTGTAGATGAGCGTAAAAAATTGGGTTATCCATTATTGGATCCTGAAGAAGCGGCAAAATTATTGAAGGAGGCAGAATAAGATGGCAAAAAATTTATTGTTTGAGATCGGTCTAGAAGAAATGCCTGCACATGTTGTTGTGCCAAGTATGAAACAATTAGAAGAAAAAACACGCCGATTCCTTGAGAAGAATCGTTTAGAATTTGAAGAAATCCAAGCATTCTCAACACCAAGACGTTTGGCAATCCATGTCAAAAATTTAGCTGAACAGCAAGAGGATATGGAAGAGGAAGTCAAAGGACCTGCCAAAAAAATTGCTTTGGATGCAGAAGGCAATTGGTCGAAAGCTGCTCAAGGCTTTGTTCGTGGCCAAGGGCTGACAACGGATGATATCACCTTCAAAGAATTAAAGGGAGTCGAATACGTCTATGTCGTTAAGCATACAGCGGGCAAACAAGCCGTAGATGTGTTGACAGGCTTAAAAGATGTTATCACAAGTTTGACTTTCCCTGTAACAATGCACTGGAGCAAATACGACTTTGAGTACATTCGACCAATCCACTGGATCGTTGCTTTACTTGATGAAGAGATTGTGCCATTCGAGATTTTAGATGTCAAAACAGGTCGTCATTCTCGTGGTCATCGTTTCCTTGGAGAGGAAGTCAGCTTTGCCCATGCAGATGAATATGTCGAAAAATTAAGAGAACAGGCTGTTTTAGCTGATGCTTCGGAAAGAGAAGCACTGATCACAGAGCAGATTGGTAAAATCGCTGCAGATAATGATTGGACGATCGAGCTAGATAAAGACTTGCTGGAAGAAGTCAACAATCTAGTCGAATATCCGACAGCCTTCGTTGGAAATTTTGATGAAAAATATTTATCAGTACCGGAAGAAGTGTTAGTTACTTCAATGAAGGAGCATCAACGTTATTTTGATGTACGTAACGCAAAAGGTAAGCTGTTGCCACACTTCATTTCTGTTCGTAACGGAAATACAGTAAAAATTGAAAATGTCATCAAAGGGAACGAAAAGGTTCTGATCGCACGCTTGGAGGATGCTGAATTCTTCTACAACGAAGATCAAAAACTGACGATCGAAGCATGTGTCAACAAACTGAAAAACGTGACCTTCCACGAAAAAATTGGTTCGATTTATGAAAAAATGCAACGTGTCGAAGAAGAAGCTCAGATCATTGGTGAAAACGTCGGTCTGTCAACAGAAGAATTGGCTGACTTGAAACGAGCTTCAGAAATTTATAAATTTGATTTAGTTACCAACATGGTCGGTGAATTTCCGGAATTACAAGGAATCATGGGTGAAAAATACGCACTACTGCAGGGGGAGAATGAGGTTGTGGCACAAGCGATCCGTGAGCATTATATGCCAATCTCTAGTGATGGTGAACTCCCTGCTTCCAATGTCGGTGCTGTTTTGGCAATTGCTGATAAGCTGGACAGTGTCTTGTCTTTCTTTGCAGCAGAGTTACGTCCAAGCGGTTCAAACGACCCTTACGCATTGCGTCGTCAAATGTATGGTATCGTGCGAATTTTGGCAGACAAGGGCTGGTATTTCCCATTTGTCGGCTTGCAACGAATGATCGAAGCGAAGATCAACGCTGACCAAGAACGCTATGGTATCCTGTTGAATGATGAAGAAGGCGCCGTTCTAGATTTCCTACGAGCTCGTTTACGTCAGTTCTTCTCAGGTAAAGAATTGCGTCATGATGTGATCGAAGCAGTGATCAACGCCCAACAGTCCGATGTTCATCGTTTGTTTGAAACGGCGGATATGTTGAAGGAACACATAGAGGATGCAGACTTCAAAGAATCCATCGAAGCACTGACTCGTGTGATCAATTTAGCGAAAAAAGCAGAGAATAAAGAATTGGCAGTCGATCCAGCTTTATTTGAAAATGAGGCGGAGAAGGCTTTGTATGAAGCGACCGCTGAATTAGAAGAAAAATTTGCCGATCAAACAGTGGAAGAAAATTACCGTTCATTGGTGAGTCTGCGTCCATTGATCGAAGCTTATTTTGAAGAAACAATGGTCATGGTTGAAGACGAAGCGATTCGTACAAACCGTTTGATCCAATTAGGAAAAATCTCTCAAATGGCACAAGCAGTAGCTAGCTTAGAAGCATTGATTACTAAGTAAAGCAAAGGCACAGGATTTCCTGTGCTTTTTTGTTTGGCTCCTCATACAATGAAGAGATAGAGGAACAACGGAACGTTGAAAAAGAAAAACCTGATGAAATCTACGTTAAAAAATAGATTTCATCAGGTTTTAACTATTGATGAGAGTGCTCAAAAAATCAATTTCAATAAAATCGGAATGTATAGCATGTAGATCAAAACAGAATAACCCATACTAGAAGCTGCGAACTCTTCGTCAGCTTCATAAGTGCGTGCTAAAATCGGTACAGAGTTTTGAACAGGCATGGCTGACTGAATAATGAATACTTGCAGCATAAGCTCGGGTACTTTGATCCATTGACCTAACAACCAGACGATCAGTGGTGAAAAGACAAAGCGTCCAATCAAAACACCGGCGATGTCTTTGTTCATCTTTAAATTTTTGATTCCGTTGAAATAAACCATGATCCCGATGGCAAACATCGACAAAGGCGTCGTCAAATCTGCCAAGTAAGTACCAAAGCCGGTAATCAAAGTCGGGACTCTCAAAGAAAGCATCATCCAAATCAGCCCAATAATAAAACCCAACAACGCCGGAGAAAAAATTTTCTTCAAGGCAACCAACGGATAAAAAGAGACCTGTACTTCTTCCATTTTAGGGCTGTCTGAAGCAATCAGATAAATACCGATCGTCCAAAAAATTGTGGTGTTGACAATATAGTAAAGCAAAACAAAAGGAATTGACAGTTCGCCAAAAATCGCCAAATTGATTGGTAGTCCAATAAAGATCGTATTGGAGCAAGTCACCATCGTGGAAAAGGTTCCTTTGCGATTTTCTGAGATGTGAAAAATTCTACGATAGCCAAAACTGATGAACAGTGTAAGGAGCATCGATAGAAGTGGGATCGTGATCCCAGAAAAAAGGGTCATGAATTCATCACGAGTAAAATTACTAGTGATGTTCAAAAACATGCTGAAGGGCAAAGAAAGATTCAAAACGAGTTTTGAAAACATATCGGCTGTTCGATTGCTGAACCACTGTTTGTAGGACAGCCAGTAACCAACGAACATTAGTAAAAAAATAACGAGAATATTAAAATAAGCTTGCAGCAATTCCATTCCTCCTTGACCTAGTAATAAAATGAAAAAGGCTGTTCTTCTCTATTGTAGAAAAGAACAGCCTTTTTACTTAATTTCTATTCTTTTGTTTCCCTGCATTGCGTCCTTGACCGTTTTTTGGAGCAGCTACTTTCGGAGCTTCGGCAGTCGGTGTCACATCTTTACGGGGAGTGACCACTGTTTTCGGTGGATTTTTTTTCATTTCTTCGGTTACTTGTGCTCTGATTCTAGGTTTCATGATCACGTTGGTAATGAAGGTTTGAATACAGCTGAATACACCGCCGACTACCCAGTACAAGGTAAGTCCAGCTGGAGCTGAGATTGACATTACAACGATCATCAATGGAGAGACGATCAGCATACTGCGCATAGTTTTCTTTTGTTCATCAGGAATTCCGATCATGGAAATGTAGCCTTGTGCGATATACGCGATTCCGGCAACTGCCACTAAAATCAAGTTGGGAGAATCCAGATGGATCGGTCCGAATGTTGCACCAATCATTCCTGGTGTCGAACGCATGGTATAAAACAAAGCAGTAAAGATCGGCATTTGAACTAGTAGCGGCAGACAACCCATACCACCAAGCATGCTAACGTTGTTGTCTTTGTAAACTTGTTGCATTTCCATCTGAGCTTGCATTTGTTCTTCACGTGTTTTTGCTTCTTTTGCTTTTTGTTGAGCTGCATCTACTTGTGGTTTAAGGTATTGCATTTTTTCGCTCTGGATCATTGATTTACGTGACTGATTGATCCCTAGTGGTAAAATGATCAATCGGACGATGATCGTTAGTGTAATGATCGCCAGACCATAACCTAGGTTCAAATTGTCCGCGATATAAGTTAAGAAATAACTCATTGGTTGGACTAAAAAGCGGTAAATGATCCCTGTAGTATCAGGAGTGCCATCCGGTAATTGTCTCACACAACCGGACAATGTAAGTAAGACTGCTAACAGACCTGAACCCATTAGCCAAGTTTTGATTTTCTTCATTTATTTCTTCCTTTGCTTATTTAAATTTACGCAAAGATAACTATACTAAAAAAAGCCGACTTTTTCAATGTACAATCCTAAAATTTAATATGAATTAATTGTGAAGTTGGCTGATTCATAGTTGTTTTTGCATAGCAATGCTTCATTGCGAGAAAATCTTGCTTAAGGTCAGTCGACATCGCAAGACATTCTCTCCATTACGCCTTCAATCAGCGAATCAAAAAGGACTGTCATGGTGAATGCTTAACTTAAGTTAAAATTAGCCTATAATTTATTTAGCAATCAGCCATACTATTTCATTGAAGGGGATCAAAAAGAATATATTTCACCATTGGAAATCTTTTCAGGAGTTGACGAGTATCACTATCAACTGGCTAAAAATGCCCTTGATGTAAGGTTGTTATTCTAGTCTAATCACGAATCACATATCACCTATGATTTGTGATTCGTGATTCGTAATGATAAAATAATAGTAAGAAAATAAATAAAGAAGTGAACACTTATGGCGAATCTAGGCGCACAAAAAGCCAAGAGAAAGAGCACACCAATTACAACAAAACCAAAATCGGTCATTGGAGATAAGACGGCTCGTGTATGTGAAGACTTACATCAAATACTTAAAGTTAAAACAGCTGTAAATGGTGGAAATGTAAAAGAGATAGTAGACAAGGCTTTAGAAGAATAGATCAAAAAATATTTGCCAGGTAAATTATAAAAGGTGTGAATCAGAAATGAAATTAGATTACGAAAAGACATTTGAAGTTGAAATCATTAATGAGTTGTCAGCTAGTGTTTATAATCGAGTGCTAAATTATGTGTTGAATCATGAACTAAATAAAGACGATTCTCGATTGTTAGAAGTCAATTTATTAAATCAGTTGAAGATAGCGAAACGTGTGAATCTTTTTGATTATTCTTTAGAAGAATTAAAAGCTGTTCATGAGTATTGGCGCTCAATGAATCGGTATTTAAAGCAAGTTTTGAAGAAAGAGCAAGTGGCTTAATATGGCAAATATAGTCACTTTTACTGATAAACAATTTGAGAATCGCTTAAAAGATAACTTAGAAGAATTAGTTCAAGGAAAAAAAACGGTTGAATCACCAACCGCTTTTTTGTTGGGTGGGCAACCAGGAGCGGGAAAAACTAGTTTGCGATCAGTGATTGCTGAAGAAACACAAGGCAATGTGAATCATCATTGATAATGACACTTTCAAGCAACAACACCCTAATTTTGATGAATTAGTAAAAACTTTATGATAAGGACGTAGTGACCCACGTTACCCCCTTTTCTAATCAAATGACTGAAGCACTTATCAACCGTTTAAGTGATCAAGGATATAATTTAGTAATCGAAGGTACAGGAAGAACGACAGAAGTTCCTACACAAACAGCAAACATGCTTTAGTCTAAAGGCTACGAAACAAAAATGTATGTCATGGCAGTACCTAAAATTAAATCATATTTAGGAACGATTGAACGATACGAAACCATGTATGCTGACGAGCCAATGACTGCCAGAGCAACACCAAAACAAGCCCATGATATTGTTGTCAAAAATTTGCCTAAAAATTTAGAATCTCTGCATAAATTGGGAGTATTTAGAGATTTAAGGCTTTATAATCGTGAAGGTGATAAACTTTACTCCAGTTTAGAAACACCTTCTATCAGTCTGAAAGAGACTCTAGAAAAAGAACTGAACCGTAAAGTGTCGGGGAAAGAAATCCAACCAACTTTAGAAAGAGTAGAGAAAAAAATGGTTCAAAATCAACACCAATCAACACCTGAATTCCAAGCAATTCATCAGAAGTTGGAAAGCTTGCAGCCACCGACACCGCCAATACCTAAAGCACCCTAAGCTTCCACCATTATAGAAAATGTTATGCTACTTCAAGGATTGTTTTTTGCCCCCCATATTCCCACCATTTCCACCTCTTAGGGGGCAAAAAAAGTGGTATGCTAAAGCATACCACCGCTAAACCGTTGAATTTTCTACTATTTTTTGTTATAATATAACTATAAAGAGGAGTTGCTCGACACACCTCCCCTTAACAGCACCGTTTAAAGAACGGCGACCAATGTTTACTTAAAAAATAACCGACACTGGCTAAAGTAGACGGTTATTTTTTTTTGTCATTTTTAAGCAAATCCACAATCAGTTTGATTAAAGCAATGGTAAAGGTACCAAAACTTAGAATCAGCTGAATTGTTTCCAATGCAGACAAAAGGCTTCTCCTTTCATAGATTTTAGCACTTACATACATAAGCACCACCACCTTTCCAAAGATAGCCACCGTCATTAAACTTTACTGTCATATATATTATAACACGAGAAAGACTGAAATCCTATTTGTATCAAGGCTTTTCAGCCTTTTTTGAAAATAATATAACAAGAAATTTGACGTATTCCTTCAGTCGTTCCAGCCACCACTACTCTATCAGGAACTGACTGACAAGCAGTCGATTGTTTAGTTAGAATTTTTAAATTACTAGTGAGATTATCTCTCGATTTTTGATGGTTATTTATTTTCTAATGCAGATAAATAATCCAACAAATAATTATTTTTTAAATCAATATCAGACTGAATGATGCCTCTATTGAGTTTATAATCGAATACTAAATTATTAGAATTCGAGCTAACTATTCCAATGTCTTCATTTAAAATTACCCACAGTGTATTTTTTTCAAAACTTAGAAAAGGTCCCATCTGAAGAGTTATATCTTTAAAATATTTCTCGCTTTTTTTATTTAAGACTACCTGATATAAACAAATTGTATCATTTCCTTTATAAAAAATAGAATTTTTAATGTTAAATAGAACAATAGCTAACGCTGATTGATCTTCATCAGAAAAATTCATTTTTTCTATATCTACCAATTCTTCTAATGCTTCTAAATAGTCTTTTCTCTTAAAAAAAATCTTTAATTGAGTTGAATGTTTTTTAATAATAGATCAACATATTTCACTTGCTTCGACTCCTAATTGATTACTGATGTACCATTCCCCCGACCTCCATCTAAATGCTAGATAATACGCACTCAAACTAGTGGAAGATACACGTGCTTTTGATTGTAAAGACGGTATACTCATCGTACCGAGATAAACTGTACCTATTGAAGCAGTTGTAAATTCTAATCATCAATTTGAAGGGTCAGTCAGTGGTGAAATTTTTTCGTTCTGTGATTGAGGCATCTTCTTCTATATCAAATTTGGTGACCCTTCCGACTGGAGAAGGGGATGATTTCACTTTTTGGATAAAGCTTTCCATCGGAGTATCTTCACCCATTGCTTCGATTGTTACTGAGCCATCGTGTTCATTTTTGGCGCTACCATAAATTCCTAGTTCATCAGCCAACATCTTTGTTGTAATACGAAAACCTACACCTTGTACCCGTCCATTGACATTCATTCTTACTTTCCTCATCAAGATCCCTCCTTGTCTTTTCTTTAATGATAGCGTTTTTTTTAGAATGGAACAAGTGAGAGATGAAAAGAACTACCTAGAAGATATTCCAGCGCATGATACAATTAGTAAACGATCCGGTGATTTTTCTCCTTTCTCAAAGCAATCTCAACATGCGGCTTTCTTTTCTCCAACAGAAAATGCTATAATGATGCGGGGTGAGCGCATGAAAGAAATTCAATCAACAAAAAATCCATTAATCAAAGAACGTAAAAAATTACATAAACGAAAATATCGTGAACTAGAAAATAGGTACTTGCTTGAAGGCTTCCATTTAGTCGAGGAAGCAGTCAATCATGGTGCAGAGCTTGAGGAGCTTTTTCTTGATGAGCGAGGACTAAAAGAATGGGGAGCTTGGGCAGAGCAGCAGGAGACGTCCAGCTATCTCATTTCAGCAGAGGTGATGAAACAGCTGTCCGATTTACCAGCGCCGCAAGGAATGATCGCAACGGTGAAAAAAGACAGCTCTTTAGAGATCAATTATCAAGGAAAATGGTTGTTGTTAGATAATGTACAAGACCCCGGAAATGTGGGTACGATGATTCGTACTGCAGATGCGGCTGGTTTTGATGGTGTGATCCTAGGTAAAGGAACGGCGGATATCTACAGTACCAAAGTGCTTCGCAGTATGCAGGGGAGCCAGTTTCATTTACCTATCTTTTCACAGGATTTATTGGAAGTGATCCCGAACTTTCAAAAAGCAGGGATTCCGGTCTACGGAACAGAGCTGAATGTGGAAGCAATCGATTATACACAAGCGAAGAAAAAGTATCAGGTCGCATTGATTCTTGGGAATGAAGGGCAAGGAGTTGCGAAGGATATTCTTCAAATGACTGACAGAAACCTCTACATTCCGCTCCACGGCCAAGCAGAATCTTTGAATGTCGGCGTAGCTGCGGGCATCTTGTTGTATCATTTTGCCTAAAGTAAAAGATTTTAAGGAACTATTAAACTTTTGTTACAGTCTTCCTATACCCTAGAATTTTTTTTTGAAGCTGATATACTTAAAGTTGTATAAAAAAATACAACAGCTAAAAAAGGTGGCCAACGATTTAATGACAGTAGAATGGCAAAAAGATACCGAATATCTTTCTTATGTAGAAGATTTACTTGAAACCGAAGAAGTCCAAAAATTATCAGAATTTGTTCAACATATGCACTCGACACGTTTAGATCACTCAATCAGTGTTTCTTATCAAAGTTATAAATTAGCCAAAAAATGGAATGGGGATGTTCGAGCGACTGCTCGTGCAGGTCTTTTACATGATTTGTTTTATTACGACTGGCGTACAACTAAATTTGATGAGGGCACACACGCTTATATGCATCCTCGAATCGCTGTTCAAAACGCAGAAAAGATCACAGAGCTTTCTGATTTAGAACGTGATATTATTGTTAAGCATATGTGGGGAGCAACGATCGCGCCTCCACGTTACAAAGAAAGCTATATTGTGACAATGGTAGATAAATATTGTGCAATCCAAGAAGCGACCGGTCCTATTGCACAACGTGTAAGATCAAGATGGCAACGTGCGATGCGTTGGAGCCAATCTGTATAAATGGTAAAATGAAAACCAATTTTCTTATTGCGGTATCTGATCCGAGATATCTTAATGGTAAAATTGGTTTTTTTATTTAGTCAAAAGAAATACAGGCTGTGACCAGCAATGTCACAGCCTGTATTCGTATATTCAATTGAAGATCAAGGTAGAGATCGTTATTAGCAAAAGGAAAGCTGCTAAGGAGCCGATCATCAAAAAGTGACGTTTGCGATTCATGGCAACGATCGCAATGAATTCACGTAAAAAGGCAGTTGGCAGATAGTAAAGTGCGGTTCTAGCACCTATTCCATCGGCCTTCAAGTCGGCCCATCGAGCGAAGATTCCTGCTCGAAAAATATGATAGTTGTTGGAAGCAAAAATTACTTTTGCCTGTTGTCCTAGTTTTTGTTGAATGATCTCTTTAGAAAACTTCATGTTCTCCAAGGTAGTCGTTGAGTTGGTCTCTACTAAAATATCTTCATGAGGAATTCCTTGTGACAAAGCATAGTTCTTCATAGCAACAGCCTCCGAAATTTTCTCATCCGGACCTTGACCGCCTGACATCAACAACTTCGGCGGTTCACCGATACGTTTCAATTGATACTGATAAAATTTAATCGCTTTATCGATTCTTTTAGCAAGTAGTGGTGTGACACGTTCGCCATCGATCAGTCCAGCTCCGAGAACAATGATACAGTCCTGTTTATATTTTGGTTGATTGAATTGATACAAGATAGAGACCGTCAAAAAATTCAAAAATGCCAGAGAAAAATAAAGTAAAGTACTTGGTATGATCGACAAAAAAATACTTAACCATTCCGGTAGCATTCTAGCAATAAAATGGTCATAAATCAGCCATAAAGTCATAGCGATTGCCAGAATAAGCGTTAAAAGATTGGCTAAAGAACGAGACTCTCTGCGAATCATGATGAGTGCATTCCAATAAAGCAACAGCATTAGACTGACTGTTCCAAATAGTAGTACAAAAAATCCAATAAAACCAAGAATCATTAACAGCAATAGCGTAATCACATTTTGAACTAGAAAGTAATTAAAAGTCAGATAGACTGCAGAAACACCTAGAAAAATATTGAAGAAAAGTCCGTTGATTAATCTGGTTTTTTCTCGTCGATAGGAAAATAAGAAAAGCAGAAAAAAGCATAACGGGATCCCTAAATAAAAACTACCATGCTGTGCCTCGATGATTCCCAAATAAACAAACAACGAAAACAATGTCCAACCAGATAAATAGAAAAATAATTCTGGCTCTTCTTTTCGTTTGCGCCACCAGTGAATCAGGGCAATTCCCAATAAATAGGGAACAATAAAACTAATAAAATCTACCATACCCAACCCCCGTTTCATGTATATTATTCAGTATAACCAATTTTGATAAAAAAATCTTGTATGAATAAAGGTCGCTCAATAGATAAAAATCCGTTACAATGGAAGGTAGAAGACAAGGAGATGATCGAAGTGGAATTGGGAGAAGTACGACGAGTAACCTTATCGGAATTTGCAGTTATCGGGAAAGAAGGTAAAGGTCTAGCAACAGAGGCTTCCTCTTGGGTGCCAACTCTGTGGGAATTGGCAAATGATGATTTTGAGCAGTTATCTGAGATTGCCAATGATATCGAGCTTCCTACGGTAGAACTGTGGGGATTGATGAGTGATGGCGATCATTGGCTGGATCCGTGGCAACAAACTGGTCGTTATCTGGCAGGGATGCAATTTCCAACGAACATTGAAGCACCTGTTGACTGGCAAAAATGGCTCATTCCAGCCATGGAATACCTAGTAGTTAAAACGAATGAGGTCAATCTAGAAATGATGACAGAAAAAATGTTCACAGAAATTCTGCCACAAGAAAATGTAGAATTAGTGGCAGCAATCCAAGAACACTATTTGCCGGATTTTGAACCGGGAGAAGTAGAAATGTATTTTCCAATTCAAATATTATAAAAAATCCCCTGTGCTTTTCTAGAAAAGCACAGGGGTTAAATGATTAATCGAACCAAGCCATCACTGTTCGCCAAGTTCTTACGAAGATATTGGCTTTTTCGACATTTTGCTTAGTAATAATTCGTGTTTCAGTGGCTGTTTGGTCAGTAGATTCCAAATAGCCAAGAGTATCTGGATAGATTGCTCCGATCGTTCCGACAGTAGCTCCTTTTTCAAGAGGTGCTACCATTTCGTCAGTTACAGTAGTAAACTCAATATCTGAAACATCTGTTGAAGAATGGAGCCACATCTGAATAGAATCCTCAGTTTCAACAGATACAGATAACTCTTTTCCTTGATCAACAGGTACTGAGGTTAAATTTGGAACAGGATCGCCATTTTCTAGAATAATTTCTTGTCGCCAATTGTCATAAGTATAGTCCATTAAACGTCCTGTTTCGATAAATCGAGCACCTAAATCATTCGAGTGATTGGTGGCATTCAAGACAACTGTGAGAATTCGCTGACCGTCTTTTGTCATGGTACCTACAAAACAAGCACCAGCATTGTTTGTCGTTCCAGTTTTTAAACCATCTACACCAGCTTTTTCGTAGGCTTGTCCAGCAAGCATCCAGTTCCAAGTCATCATTTCTACAGGGGAAAATGTATGAGTGCCAAAAGACTGAGTAGTTACAGAACTAATTTCTAATATTTCTGGATAATCATGAATTAAATGACGAGCAACGATCGCTACATCTTTTGCTGAAAGTTCATTTTCATCGTCTCTTTTTGAACCTGGATAGATATGATCTTCTAAAAAGGAATTATTTAGTCCAGAACTGTTTACAATTTTAAGATCTGTAATTCCCCATACATTCAATTGTTCTATCATTAGATCAACAAACGCAGGTTCAGAACCAGCAACTTTTTCTGCAAGAGCAACTGTGGAAGCATTAGCCGATTGTATAAGTGCAGAATCGAACAATTCTTTGACAGTATAAGTACTGGCTTGTTCTAGAGGTACATTAGATAGTTCAGGATGGACACTTAAAACTGAAGCGTAATTAGAGATAGAAACTTCATCATCCCAAGCCAGACGACCTTCAGCAATTTCTTTTTCGACAACGTACAGGCTAATCAGTTTAGTGATTGAAGCAATCCCTAAAGGAGTTTCGCTATTTTGATCGTAAAAAACTTTTCCTGTTTCTACATCGATAGCGATCGCTGCACTAGCCTCTACAGCAAATTCCCCTGACAATTCATCTGCTTGTACGGATAGATAAGGAACCAAAAAAGAACATAAAAAAAGAATCCCTGTCAACAAGGAAAGCAAGCCTTTATTTTTTTTCATAAATATACTCCTTCAAATTGTAATCAAAATAGTCTCAATTAGAAATTTTATCAAAGTAATAGAAGGGTTTCAAGCGAAAACAAAAGAGTTTAGCAAAAACTAAACTCTTTTGTCTCTTCTTTGATAGCCTGTTTCTGTTTTGACAGGAACTTTGACTCTAGCTTCTGATTGTAGCATTTGCTGTGCGAGGTATAGACATCCGCCAAGCACGGCTGCTAGACCAAAAACAGAGAACATGGAAATAAAAGTAGACAACATAAGCA
The DNA here is from genome assembly GCF_053760925.1 of Enterococcus olivae. Classification (NCBI taxonomy): domain Bacteria; kingdom Bacillati; phylum Bacillota; class Bacilli; order Lactobacillales; family Enterococcaceae; genus Enterococcus; species Enterococcus olivae. The sequence continues at coordinate 20,268 of NZ_JBSMVT010000025.1, read as the reverse complement.
ATCCCTCTTTCATTTTTTAGTTTGGAAACAATACGTGGAAGATGGGACTCGAACCCACACCTTGAGATATAAATAAGTCTTCCTTATTTAACGGAACACCTTGTTCATCCACTTGATAAATTATGTCTTGGTCAGTTCAAAAGAAATATCTTCGGCCTCATCTAAAAAGAAGAGGATTTCATCCTTCTTTTCGAAGGTGATGTGATAGCCCATCGAATCTAAAAAAATTAAACGATAGGGTGTCTGATCAATGATCGTTACAGGCTGCTGTTTGTTTTGGATATATAAATCAAGAGCCGGTGTAACAGTCAGATGGACTTTCTCATTGTTTCTCCTTCGATAGAACCAGTCTCCTGCAAATAAATGCACGGTGTTCTCGTTAATTTTTTTGCGATGGAGCAGCGCAGTTCCCACGACCCCAGTCAATAAAGAGGCACCCAGGAAAAATAATTTTCGCTTCAAAGGATCACATCCATTCTTTTGTCGATCAAGTACCTTTATTATAGCATGTAACCTATGAAAATTGCTGGGACTAAGGTTGGATTTTTCAAGAAGTTTTTGTGAATGTGTGTTAAACTTTTGCTAAGTAGGTGAGAAGATGAAATACTTGAACATTCGGGAGGCTCGTTTTATTCAACGGGATAATCGTTTTATTGCTCAATGCCAGCTGTCTACAACTGACAAACTGGTTCGTGTGCATGTCAAGAACACTGGCAGAGGAACCGAATTGCTAGTTGCCAATGCTCAAGTGGCTTTGGATTATTGTCCGAGCCCTACAAGAAAAACCAGCTACGACCTTATAGCAGTAAAAAAGGGGAAAGACTGGTACAATATCGATAGTCAGGCACCAAATGAACTGGTAGCTGAAGCTCTTGAACAACAGATCATCCAGCTAGAAGGATTGAAAGGATCCGTTACTTTGATTAAGAGAGAAGTGACTTTTCAGCATTCGAAATTTGATTTTTACTTTGAAACAGATCAGGGTGAAAAAGGATTTATTGAAGTCAAAGGAATGACTCTGGAAAACCAGCAGGTAGGAGCTTTTCCTGATGCACCTACTCAACGTGGCTTGAAGCATGTCCGAGAATTAAAAGAAGCTCAGCTGCAGGATTATAAGTGCTTTGTTCTGTTCATTGCACAATTTGAAAATTTTCAAACAGCAACGATCCACAGTGAGATGCAACCAGCTTTGCATAAAGCAGTGGTCGAAGCAATGGAAGTCGGAGTCAGAGTATCGACCTATTCTTGCTTCGTGTCAGAAACATACATAAGGATCAAGCAGAAGGTGCCATTTGATGTGAACGCACCTTTTGTTGATCCAAATAGATAGAAGAGAGAGGAAGAAATACACATGATACAATTAGGAATTATTGGAACAAACTGGATCACTCACCAATATGTACAAGCAGCATTAGAAACAAAGAAATACGCCTTGTATGCGGTTTATTCACGCAGATTGGAAACTGCGCAAACTTTTGCGAATGAGTACGAAGGAGAAGTCCTTTGCGAGACCGATTTAGAGACTTTTGTCTCATTACCTGCACTTGAGGTTATTTATATTGCATCCCCAAACAGTCTACACTTTAGCCAGGCGAAAGCAGCGATCTTAGCAGGGAAGCATGTGATCGTTGAAAAACCAGCTTTTTCAAATCCAAAAGAAATGGCAGAAATCCTTGAATTGTCACAGGAGAAGCAGGTACTTTTCTTTGAGGCTGCCAGAAATATCCATGAAGAAAGTTTTAAAAAGATTGCACAAGTACTACCAGAGAAGGATCAGATCATTGGAGCGAATTTCAGTTACATGAAATATTCTTCTCGATACGATCAGGTTTTGGCGGGTCAAGAACCAAATATCTTTTCTCCTAAATTTTCTGGAGGTTCTTTGTCTGATTTAGGTATTTATGCTGTTTATGCAGCCTTAGGATGGTTTGGTAAGCCGGAAGCAGTCCATCATTTTGCACGTAAAATTGCTACGGGAGTCGATGGTATCGGCACAGTCATTTTACGTTATGCAAACTTTGATGTAACGATCCAGCATGGTAAAATTGGGGAATCTTTCTTGTCCTCTGAAATTTATTTAGACAAGGGGACCTTATGGATGAATGCTGTCAATGCGATTGAAAAAGCAGAGCTGCATGACCGTCAAACGGGTGTCACTGCATTGGATATCCAAGTGGAAGAGAACCCGATGGTCGAAGAAGCCTATGATTTTGCTGAGATCATTGAAGCACCTGAGACACCAGAAAATAAAAAACGCTATGAAGAATGGACGGTATTGGCACGAGATGTCAATCAAGTTCTGTTCGATATGAGAAAACAAGCAGAAATTCATTTTGCTGCAGATGAGGAATAGAGGAACCATAAAGATGATAGAAAACAAGCTGCCAAAATCTTGGCAAGAACGATGGGAAGCGGAAGGTTTTACCGCTCCTTCAGTCATTCAAGAACAAGTCTTTGAACCATTGACAGCCGGAGAAAATGTTGTTGGCATTTCTCCGACTGGCTCTGGGAAAACACTCGCTTATTTATTGCCCGCATTGCTTAAAGTGAAGCCGAAGGAAGGTAATCAGTTACTGGTGTTGACGTCTTCACAAGAGCTAGGGATCCAAGTGGCAGAGGTGGCTAGAGACTGGGCGAAAGATTTAGACTTGAATGTTCAACAGATCATTGGTGGAGCCAATGTCAAACGCCAGATCGAAAAGCTAAAAGCTAAGCCAGAAGTATTGATCGGGACACCAGGAAGAGTTGTTGAATTGATCAAACAAAAGAAAATCAAAGCCAATCAGATCCAAACAGTGATTTTTGATGAAGTGGATCAGCTCTTTTTACCTGGGGCCAGTGGCTTAGTAGAAGAAGTGATCAAAAGTTTGCAGCAACAGCCAGTACACTACGCTTTCTTTTCAGCGACTGCAGAACAAGCACTGCCCGCAATTCAAAAAATCATTACAGAGATTCAAGTCATCGATGTGACCAAAGAAGACCGTAGCAAAGGAATGGTGCAACATCATTATCTTTTGTACCCTAATCGACGGGTGGTAGATGCTTTACGACGATTGGCACATATCGAAAATTTCCAAAGCTTGGTCTTTTTTAATGAACTACAAGATTTGGGAAGTGCAGAGGAAAAACTGTTGTTCCATCATCTGAAAGTGGCATCATTGGCTTCAGATCAGAGCAAAGCCCTTCGAAAAATGTCTTTGGAACTTTTTAGACAAGGACAAATCGTTGAGTTGCTCACAACAGATCTCGCTTCTCGAGGTTTGGATATTGCGGAGTTGTCTTTTGTCGTCAACGCAGAGGTTCCTCTGACAAAGGAAAGCTATTTACATCGAGCTGGACGAGTAGGAAGAATGGGTGCGTCTGGACAAGTGATCACGATTGTTCAGGAAAATACTCTACCTCACTTGAAAAAAATCACTAAAGAATTGGAATTGCCTCTAGAAGAAGTTTTTCTTCATGGAGGAGCACTGCTTTCAGAGCTTCCTGAAAAGGAAAAACAACCAGTGATCAAGTCTAAACCTAAAAAAATAGCAGACAAACCTAAATTGAAAGAAAATCCAGTTAAGCAAAAAAACAAAACAAAAAAACGGAAGAAAACACAAAAGAACAAAGGTGCCAGAAGACGCCAAGAATCATAGAAGGGTGAAGAGTATGTACTCTAGAAAAGAAGAAATTCTTCAAACGATCGAGCTGCATCATCAGGGTCTTACTGCGGCAGAAGTGGCAGAGATTTTACAGATCGACCGCAGCAATGCCAGCCGTTATTTGAGTGAGCTGTACAAAGAAGAAAAAATCAATAAACGCGCAGGCAGACCTGTTGTATATGAAGCCGTTTCTAAAGAGCAAGTACATGCGGATACTTCTACTGAAATCACCTTTGAAACACTTGTAGGCGAAAATGCTTCATTGAAAGTCAGTATTCAACAGGCGAAAGCAGCCATTTTATATCCACCGCGAGGTTTACATACGATCATTTTTGGTGAGACAGGGACCGGAAAATCCATGTTTGCCGAATGTATGTATCATTTTGCCGTGCAGTCTAAAGTTTTGAAGAGAGATGCGCCGTTCATTTCATTTAATTGTGCAGATTATGCGCAAAATCCTCAGCTGCTTTTCGGCCATATTTTTGGAATTCGCAAAGGTGCTTATACTGGAGCGACAGAAGACAGCCCAGGATTGATGGCTAAAGCAGATGGCGGGATTCTCTTTTTGGATGAGATCCATCGTTTGCCGCCGGAAGGTCAAGAAATGCTGTTCACATTTATTGATAAAGGCAGTTATCGTCCTTTGGGAGAAAGTGCGGCAACCTATGAAGCTTCTGTTCAAATTATTGGTGCGACAACAGAATCCTCCGAGAATTTTTTGACAACCTTCAATCGCCGGATTCCGATGTCGATCACGCTGCCAAATCTGGCTTCCCGTTCGCTAGATGAACGTTATGAGATCATTTCGTTATTCATCAAGCAAGAAGCCAATCGATTAGGTCAGCGCATCGAGGTTGAAAAAGACGCGATTTTAGCATTCATGCTCTATGATGCGGAGGCGAATATCGGTCAGATCAAGCGCGATCTGAAGTTGGTTTGTGCTAAAGCCTTTTTGCGTTATCGAACTCATGGAAATGACAATCTGCTGATTCGCCGAAAGGATTGCCCTTTGCAGGTCCAAAAAGGATTGCTGAAGGTGAAGGAACTGAGTGACCGCTTGGATCAATTTCTAGAGGGAAAAGGTGAATACCTAAGCTTTGATCCTGGAGAGGCGGACGTTGTGTGGTCGCAGGATCCAGAGCGAAACATGCAGGTCTACAGTGACATCGAAGAAAAAATGGCCTCATTGAAACAAACTGGAGTTGAAACCATCGATCTGGAGGAATTGATCTCTCAGGATGTCGAAGCTTATTTTGAAAACTATGTCGAAGAATTGACACAGACACCTGTACACAAAGATTTGATCCGCAACAATATTTGGCAATTGACGAACCGTTTGTATGATTTAGCAGAAAAAGAACTAGATCGTAAATATAATAAGAAGGCTCGCTTTGCTTTTGCCTTGCATTTACAGAGTACGCTGGATCGAATTGCTGAAGGGCATTTGATCGTACACCCAGATCTGAACAATGTTCGTAAACAGTTGAAGACCGAATTTCAGGTTGCTCTGGACCTTTCCAGTTTGATCGAAGAAGAATGTGATGTCGAGATTCCATTTGATGAGATCGGTTTTATCAGTATGTTTTTGTCGATTCAGGTGGAAGATACAGAAACGGATCCTATGAACAAGGTTGGCGTGGTTGTTCTGATGCATGGGCGGGCGACTGCTTCCAGCATGTTGGAGACAGCACAGGAGCTGTTGGGGACCAAGACAGGTGTTGCGATGAACATGACCCTCGATACCGAGGTCAAAGCGATGTACGACCAGTTGTTGAGCTATGTTTACGATCATCGCGAAGAACTGGAAAATGGTCTGATGTTGCTGACAGATATGGGATCCTTGAATTCATTTGCCAATCTGATCTATGAAGAAACAGGTATTCGTACAAAAGCTATTTCAATGGCAAGTACCATGATTGTGATCGAAGCACTGCGAATGTCAGATGCAGGTCGAAGTCTGGAAGATATGTATCAAAACATCCAGATTACCTTTGAGTCGATTGTCAAAGGCCAGTTCAAAGATTCGAATGAGACGAAAGCCAATAAAAAAGCCATCGTTGTGACTTGTTTTACTGGTGAAGGAGTCGCTGCTAAATTGTATCAGCACATTTCATCGATTGTGGATCAGTCCAAGGTAGAGATCATTCAAATGCAATTCATTGAGCAAGAAACTTTTAAAAAACATATCGATGGTCTGTTAGAAAAGTATGAGATCAAAGCCATTGCTGGAACCGTCGAAGTCGACTATCAAAATATCCCGTTTTTCCCAGCTTATGATATTTTTGATCCAGAAAAATTAAATGTCTTGAAACGAATCGTCAGTGAAGAGGTCTCTGTTGAAGCGATCGTTGATTCATTGGAAGAGACCTTAGTGAATATCAAGTCTTTGCCGGTACTGATCAAGGAGCTACAAAAATTAGTTCACCAAGTACAAACACAACTACACCTGATCGTTGAGCCAAGCGTTGAGACAGGCTTAGTGATCCATCTAGCCTTTTTGATAGAAAGCTTACTTAAGGGAGAAGGATCCCGTGTTTTTCCTAATCTTTCAGAGTTTCAGAAACAACATCGGTTGGAAACGGATCAGTTGAGAACTAGTTTGATGGCGATCGAGAAAAAGTATCGTGTACACATCTCTGATGACGAAATAGCTTTTCTAACTCAAGTATTTATTGAGAATAAAATTGAAATGCCTCAAAGATTTACACACTAATCACAGTGTGTAAATCTTTGAATAGATAGTGTGTGATATTTTTGTGTAGACCAAATGCTGTTTTCGCAGTGTTTGGTCTGTTTTTATTTTGGGCACACTTCTTGCTTTATTATTAAGTGTAAAGAGAAAAATACAAAGAGGTGAAAAAAATGACGAAGAAAACAATTATGTTAGTTTGTTCAGCAGGAATGAGTACCAGCTTGTTGGTGACAAAAATGCAAAAAGCGGCAGAAGATAAAGGAATAGAAGCAGATATTTTTGCAGCCTCAGCATCTGAAGCCGACCAACATTTAGATTCAAAACCAATCGATGTCTTGTTGTTAGGTCCGCAAGTTCGTTTTATGAAGGCGCAGTTTGAAGAAAAGTTAGCACCTAAAGGAATTCCATTGGATGTGATCAATATGTCAGATTATGGCATGATGAATGGAGAAAAAGTTTTAGCACAAGCAGAGAGCTTGATGAAGTAGAAATAAAACACAGGAGGACAATTATGGAGGATGAAAATTTAGAAGCAATCATGGGATTGATCATGCATTCAGGAAATGCGAAAAGCGATGCAATGGAAGCAATCGCAGCTGCCAAACAAGGTGATTTTGAACTAGCCGAACAAAAAATTAAAGATGCAGACGCTTCACTAGTTGAGGCACATCATTCCCAAACAGGTTTACTTACTAAAGAAGCACAAGGCGATCATATGTCTGTTACCTTACTAACAGTCCACTCACAGGATCACTTGATGACGGCTATTGCATTTAAAGATTTAGCGAAAGAAATTATCGACTTGTATCGTCGAGTGGAAGAAAAGTAATGTAACTTCCGACCAGTGAAAGAACTATTTTTGAACGGATAGATATTTCATTTATTTGAACTTATAGGAGGAAAAAATAATAGATTCATTTGTAGTATTTATGGAAGAAAAATTTGTTCCAGTTGCATCAAAAATTGGCGCGCAACGTCATTTAGTAGCGATTCGGGACTCGTTCATGGTAACGATGCCTTTAATGATCTTAGGGGCTTTAGCTGTGATGATCAACAACTTGCCGATTCCCGGCTATCAGGAGTTTATGAACGGTGTTTTTGGAGAAGGTGTCTGGCAGTGACTAGGTGGTTCTATTTGGAATGGAACCTTTGCCATTTTATCTGTGATGATTGCTTTTCTATTAGCCTATAATTTGGCAAATGGATATGGAAAAGACGGGATTGCCGCAGGAACGGTTTCTGTAGCTTCATTCTTTGCTTTAGGTGGAGCTGACGGAATGTCCAGTACAGGATTATTTATTGCAATTATTGTAGGAATCGTAGCAACAGAACTTTTTGTTCGATTGATCGGTAACGAAAAATTAGTCATCAAAATGCCTGATGGCGTACCACCAGCAGTAGCACGCTCCTTTGCAGCACTTTTGCCAGCGATGATCGTGGTAACATTGTTCGGTTTGACAGCAGCCGTTTTTGCAGCCTTTGGTGTTCCAGATATCATCACTTCTTTCTATAGTGCTGTACAGCAACCATTTATGGGGATGGCAAGCTCTTACCCATCAGCACTGCTGATTGCCTTTATTACACCATTCTTATGGTTCTTTGGTCTACATGGTGCCAACATGATCGATCCGTTTTTACAAACGATCAATGCGCCTGCAATCGAAGCAAATGCAATGGCTGTGTCTGCTGGTGAAGTGGCTCCGTACATCGTAAACAAACCATTTATCGACAGTTTTGTCAATTTAGGAGGAACTGGAGCAACACTAGGTTTGATCATCGCGATCTATCTGGTTGGACGTAAAAACAAAGCCTACAATGTTGTGAACAATTTGAGTGCTGCACCAGGACTATTCAATATCAATGAACCCATGTTGTTTGGTTTACCAATTGTATTGAACCCGATCATGTTTATCCCATTTATTGTTATCCCAATGGTCTTAGTAACCACTGCTTTCTGGGCAACAAAATGGGGAATCGTGCCACCGGCAACCTTTATGCCACCTTGGGTAACTCCTCCAATCATTGGTGGATTCCTAGCAACATCAAGCTGGACTGGAGCTTTGTTGGCAGCAGTCAATTTACTATTATCAGTACTCATTTACATTCCATTTGTTAGAATGGGTGTCATGCAAGAATTGAAGCGTGAGCAACAGGTCTAAGAAAAATAAAACAAAGAGGATCATTTCGATGATCCTTTTTTGATCAATCTTTGAGGAGGTTATCTATTGAAAAATGAGCAGACACAGATTTTTGAATTGGCGCACTATGCGTTTCAATTTGAGAAGAGCGAAACCTATCAAAATCGCTTGAATTATTTGCTGTCGCACTCCAAACATTATGGTTCTTACGATGAGGATCGATTGGTCAGTCAAGTGATTGCTACACCTTTGAAAGTCCATTTTTTCGACCAGCTCTTTGATATGAGCGGTATTGGCTTTGTCTCCTCTGATCCAGGTTATCGAGGAGAAGGTCGTATCGATCAGTTGATGAGTCAAATGCTGAGCGATTGTCAAGAGCAGGGAGTGACGCTATCCTATTTAGCGCCCTTTTCGTATCCTTTCTATCGTCGCTACGGTTATGAATTAGTTTTTGAGCGTATTTCTTACCAGCTTCCTAGCCATCAATGGCCAGACAGTAAGAAGGGATCCGGACATGTTCGCCGCCAACCTTGGGAAGAAGCGAAGGAGATCATCAAAAACATCTATGAGACTTCTAATCGGAAGAATCAGGGAGGCTTACATCGAGAGAACTGGTGGTACGAATACAAATTTCATATTCAGCGTCCCTACTATTTTGCCGTCTATTACAATGCTGCAGGAGAAGCTGAAGGTTACTTGGTGTATCAAATCAAGGATGGACTTTTCGATTGTGCGGAGTGGGAATTCTTAACAGGAGAGGCTTATACTGGTTTGAATCGTTATATTGCCACCCACAAGGAATCCGTTCGTGAGATTCGTTATGAACAAGGCTATAACAAAAACAGCGGCTTCTTTTTAAATGAAACGCCATTGGCAAAAGCGGTTATTCGACCAGAAATGATGGTCCGGATCGTTGATTTACAACAATTTATGCAACGCTATCCTTTAGAAAAGCTCGAACGATCCTTTGCCTTTGTTATCGAGGAAGATCGTTATGCGCCTTGGAATCAAGGGATTTTTGAGATAGATGCTGTGACAAAAGAAGTCCGCAAAGTCAAAAGCAGTGTCTTGCCTCAAGTCAAAGGGACGATCCAGCGTTTGACACAGCTCTTACTAGGATATCAAACCTTGCAGGAACTACTTTTTTTCGATCAGCTGACTGTAGATGAAGAGATCCAAAAAACTGTAACAGAGATTTTACCGAAACAAGTACCTGTATTGGAAGACTATTTTTAAATAAAGGGAGAGAAAAGGATGACAGTTAAATTTCCAGAAAACTTTTGGTGGGGATCCTCCGCGAGTGGTCCACAGACAGAAGGACGTTATGAAAATGATGGGAAAAGTGAGAGTATTTGGGACCATTGGTTTCAAACAGAGCCAGAAAAATATTTTGATGGCGTAGGACCAGAAAAAACTTCTCGTGTCTATAAAAAATACAAAGAAGATATCCAGTTGATGAAACAAATCGGTCATAATACTTTTCGTACTTCGATTCAATGGAGTCGGCTGATTCCCAACGGTGTAGGAGAAGTCAATCAGGAAGCTGTACGATTTTATAATGATTACATCGATGAGTTGATTGCCAATGGGATCGAACCCTTTATGAATTTGTATCATTTCGACATGCCTTTTGCACTCCAAGAAAAAGGTGGCTGGTTGAGCCGTGAAACAGTCGAAGCCTACGTCGTGTATGTGAAAACTTGTTTTGAATTATTTGGCGATCGTGTCAAACACTGGTTTACCCACAACGAACCAGTTGTTCCAGTGGAAGGTGGCTATTTGTATCAATTTCATTATCCTTGTGAGATAGATATGAAAAAAGCAGTGACTGTCGGTTATCATGAAGTGCTCTCTAGCGCAAAAGCGATCCAAGCCTATCATGAAATGGGACTAGATGGAGAAATAGGGATCATTTTGAATCTGACGCCTAGTTATCCGAGAGATGAAAAAAATCCGGAAGACGTCAAAGCAGCGAAGATTGCAGATGCCTTCTTCAATCGTTCTTTCCTAGATCCTTCTGTTAAGGGAGAATTTCCAGCTGACTTGGTAGAGATCGTGAAAGATTTAGAGATGCTCCCTGAGATCCATGAAGGAGATTTGGAGACGATTCAAAACAATACTGTAGATATTTTAGGGATCAACTACTATACACCACGCCGAATCAAAGCGAAAGAAACACCAGTAGATCATACACATGGCCCGATGCCAGATGATTATTTTGATGTTTACGACATGCCTGGTAAAAAAATGAATCCTTATCGTGGTTGGGAAATCTATGAAAAAGGAATCTATGACATTCTAACGAATACGAGAGAAAATTATGGCAATATTCGTTGCTACATTTCTGAAAATGGGATGGGTGTCGAAGGAGAAGAACGTTTTATCAATGATCAGGGTCAAATCGAAGACGATTATCGGATTGAATTCGTCAAGGATCATTTGTCTTATGTTCATCAAGCCATTCAAGAAGGAACTAATTGCGTGGGTTATCATATGTGGACATGTATGGATAACTGGTCATGGTTGAATGCTTACAAAAACCGTTATGGCTTTATTGCCGTTGATCTTGCACAAGAAGGCAAACGAACGATCAAAAAATCAGGTCATTGGTATAAGACAGTATCTGACAACAATGGGTTTTAAATGCGAATCCAATGATCATTCATAGTTGGTGTTTAAAGACAAACATTTTTCCCCAATAAAGAGCTTCAAATTGAAAAATCTTTTTCGCCAGCCTTGCGTTCTTTCAAGGTTAGCGATAAAATAAAAGAGGTCTTTTAATCAGTTGATTAGAGATCTCAAAGTCTCCTTAGTTTAATGGATAGAACAAGAACCTCCTAAGTTCTAGATGCAGGTTCGATTCCTGCAGGAGACGTTGGATAAGGATAGTCCCCTGTAACATTCTAGGGTCTATCTTTTTTTCTGCTTCAATTTGAGTCATCTAGTTTTCCTGGAAAACGCTTTCTTGTTGGTCTATTGATGATATAATAGAAACAAAAAGGAGAAAACGATGGCTTATCATACGTTTAAATTTCTTCGGAGAAGGCGAAAAGATCCAAAATGGCGCGATGAATACCATCTTGCGTTGCTGAAACGTTTGTGTTCGGTTGCTTCTATACTATTAGTAGTTGTGGTGATTTTAAATATAGGCAAATATTCTATTCAGGTTGAGTCAGTCAATGAGGCACCGAGTGTCACGCGAAGCTCTGTTACGGTTGAAGCGGCAATCTATGAGGAGGAGATTCAGACAGATCCGTCCGAGGAAGTGGAGAGCTCTCCTTATGCGGTGGATCCGGCGATTCTTTTTAATCGAAAAACGTCTGAGAATCACTTTTACCCGATGGCGACCTTTGGCTTTTTTTCAGTCAATGCCCCCAATCTCTTTCGATTGGAAAGAATCGGAGAATCAAGGCTACAAATAAAAATTTTTGATTATTATATAGGTGGCGACTTTCCTGAACATGATCAAAGCTTCGAACACAGTGTTAGTTATGAGCTGTCTGTGGTAACGATTCCTACAAAAGAAATCACTATCTTTAATGGAGCTAAGATGGGACCTGGAAAGCGAACGGTCAAAGTCAACACAGAATTGAAGTTATTGCCCGAAACTGTTGATAGTATTGATAGTTTTAGCGATTTTTCGAATTACAAGTATTATCTCTTTCATAATAGTCAAGGGGAGGTATCGTTGATTGTTCCCAACTTTGCCGGCAACGTGGGTGTTGAAGACCTCGAGACGATGGCGGAATATAATCTATTAACTCCGGAAGAAGATATCTACTAAACTTAAGAAAGACCTAGTGAAAGGCTAAGGTCTTTTTGATTTCTTTCTATTAGAATAGGTCGTAGCAATCGAAAGTGAACCGCCAAGGACAATTGAAGCGAAGATTCTTGAAACAAGAGAAAAATCTGTTAGACTATTCTTGGTGAATGGAAATCTGAATGAAAAGGAGAAAATGATTCAATGACATATGCACTTGAAATAAAAGAGTTAAAAAAAACCTATGACACGGGTGTTAAAGCCTTGCGTGGCATTGATCTAACCGTGGAGGAAGGCGATTTTTATGCACTGTTAGGACCAAACGGCGCAGGAAAATCGACCACGATCGGAATCGTGACTTCTTTGGTCAATAAAACATCGGGAACAGTAAAGATTTTCGATTACGATATTGACAATGATTTGGTACGTGCAAAGCAACAAATCGGACTTGTACCGCAGGAATTTAATTTTAATCCTTTTGAGACTGTCCAACAAATCGTGGTCAATCAAGCAGGTTATTATGGTGTTTCTCGCAAGGAAGCATTGAAACGCAGTGAGAAGTATCTCAAGCAATCGAATTTATGGGAGAAACGCCATGTGCGTGCGAGGATGCTTTCAGGAGGAATGAAACGCCGATTGATGATCGCTCGGGCACTGATGCATGAACCCCGTTTGCTTATTCTGGACGAACCAACTGCGGGAGTCGATATTGAACTGAGACGTGAGATGTGGCATTTCTTACAAGAATTGAATCAAGCAGGGACAACTATTATTTTGACCACGCATTATCTGGAAGAAGCGGAGATGCTGTGTCGAAATATCGGGATCATCCAATCAGGAGAACTAATTGAAAATACCAGTATGAAATCTCTCTTATCGAAACTGCAATATGAAACCTTCTTGTTTGACCTTGGCCCCTTCGATAATCCGCCAACAATTACTGGTTACCAGAATTACTTTGAGGACGACACAACACTGGCAGTCGAGGTTGAACGTGATCAGGGAATCAATGGGGTGTTCGAGCAGTTGAGTAGTCAGGGGATAAAAGTCTTGTCCATGCGCAATAAATCAAATCGACTGGAAGAACTGTTCTTAAAAATTACGGAAGAAAGTCAAGTGGAGGGAAAACATGTTTAATCTTTATTTTACAGCATTGAAAAGTTTAGCGATCAAAGAAACTAACCGCTATTTACGTATTTGGGTACAGACTTTGGTTCCTCCGGTGATCACCACTTCCTTGTATTTCGTTATTTTTGGTAATTTGATCGGTAGCAGAATCGGAGAGATGGCTGGTTTTTCATACATGGAATTTATTGTTCCCGGTTTGATCATGATGTCAGTGATCACTAGCTCGTATTCCAATGTGGCATCCTCCTTCTTTTCGCAGAAGTTTCAAAAGAACATTGAAGAAATATTAGTGGCGCCTGTACCGACGCATGTGATCATATGGGGCTTTGTGATCGGGGGATTGGGTAGAAGTGTACTAGTCGGGATTCTTGTTACAGCAATCTCTTTATTTTTTGTCCCACTTCAAGTCTATTCATGGGTAATCGTCTGTGTCACCTTATTGATGACAGCGATCTTGTTTTCACTGGCAGGTTTGCTAAATGGTATCTTTGCACAATCCTACGATGATGTCTCGATTGTGCCAACCTTTGTTTTGCAGCCATTGACTTATCTGGGTGGGGTTTTTTATTCGATTTCGATGTTGCCTCAAGTCTGGCAGATCGTTTCCCAAGTCAATCCAATCGTTTACATGATCTCAGGTTTCCGCTATGGTTTCCTAGGTGTGATTGACGTACCCTTCGCCTTTTCAATGACGATTTTAGTTCTCTTTGTCCTTGTTTTGTATACGACTTGTTGGTATTTGATCGAAAGAGGTCGAGGATTAAGAAGTTAGGCAACGGAAGAGAGCTCCAAGAAACAATACAACTACCGACCGGAGAAAGTCCGGAAGGTAGTTTTTTGTACTCACTGGACGATTTTATGAGCATCAATTTATTTTTTATACGAAAAAAATAAAAATTATGCTATGATAGATAGAAAAAAAAGAGTGTTATGTTTGAATGATAGAGGTGTCTAATGGAGTTTACTTATCCTTACCCAGAAAAAATATTGGTTAAAATCAAAGAAGTCGAAGAATCCTATATTTCTAATGCAGAATTAGCTGAAACCTTATGTAAAGAGTTAATCGAAATTGGCAGACAAAATCAGGATGACCAGCTGCTGGGATTCGTTTATTATCATTTTGCGCTGATTGATTATTATAAAAATCAGCACCGAGATTTTCAAAAAAATCTGATTTTAGGCTTGAAACATCAGTTGAAGGCCTCCGCTTCAGAGCTTTTGGCAAAATCTTACAACGTTTTAGGAACTACTGCGATGTTTGCTACAAATAACTCTCAGGCGATGGATTACTTCATGACCGGACTACGCTATGCAGAGGAGCAGGGAGTTCGGGACATGATCGGGATCATCAATGGGAACATTGGAAATATTTATCGAGATTTATCTGATCATCAAAGTGCAATCACTTATATGAAGCGTTCTTTAGAGGATACAGAGCGTCATCCGGATTCGTTTAACGAGAAGATCAGTCTGGCACTGTTGTACTGTAATCTAGCTGCTTGTTTTTTAGATCTCAGAGAATTGTCAATGGCTGACAGCTGGTTTAACAAAATCAAAGCAGAGCATACCGTGCATGAAGATATTCAAGTTTCAATGAATGTCTTTGAGATTCGTTATTTTCATAAGATGGGAGATACGATTCAACGAGAACAAGCCTTGCAACGACTGATCGCTTTTTTAGAAACAGCTGATTTTTCTTGGAATGTCTTTGATGATATTTTTTCTTTATGCGAATTTCTTCAAGAGAAGGAACAGGTAGATTCCCTTTTGCAGATTTTGTCTGCTTTGGATAAGATGCTGTCTGAGTCTACCTTTACGAAGTTTAGGCAACGTTCGCTCTCCTATAAAATATATTGTTACCAGCAAAAAGAACTGAATCAAAAATTATCTGCGGCTTATATGGAGCACTTTGATTTGACCAAACAATTGGAACAGGAGACGGCGATCGGGATCAAAAATGATATCAAACTTCGGGAAGAGCTGGAGACGGTCAGAGCAGAACATCAAAAGATACAGTCAGAGCATCTGCTGCTGGTCAAAAAATCATGTCAGGATTTTTTGACCAGTCTGCCTAACAGAGAGTGGCTAGACGATCATTTGTCTCAAGTATTCGAACGAGCACGGGACAAGCAAGTTCCAATGGCTCTGGAAGTATTGGATATTGATGATTTTAAATATGTGAACGATACGCTAGGTCATCAAGATGGTGACCGTTATCTTTTAGCTTTGTCCAGTCGATTGTATGAACTTTTCGACAAGGAAGTCTTTTGTGCTCGCCAAGGAGGCGATGAATTTGTGATCGTTTATGAAAACAAGACAAAAGAAGAAGTTCTGTCGATTGCGCAAGAATTGCAGCGAGATATTCGTAGGCTATCGTTGGCTACTGCTGATTCTAGACGTAATCCTCCATTGACGATTTCTCAGGGGATTTGTCAGTTTATTCCCGATATAGGAAAGACGATTGATCATTATTATCAACTCGCAGATCAGGCACTGTACAGAGTAAAAAATCAGTCGAAAAATGGAATCTATTTAACAAGTATTTAACAAAAATTTCTTAAAAGAAAATTTATTCTTTGTTATAAAAAAGTACAGAATTGAAGTGTATAATGTTTGAAATAGGAGGAATTCATTATGAAATTTTCTGAAATCAAACCACATATTATTTGGCGTTGGTTGCTCGGTTTTCTTTGTGCCTTTTGGGGAACAGTTTTTTATTTGGCCCTTTAGCAAGCAGTAGCTCTCTGGTCAATTTTGCTGAGCACTTAAATTTTATTATGTAATGAAGTATATTTGGCTACTATAAAATTGAAGACAATAAAAAAACATCGATGTCAAAAAAATGACATCGGTGTTTTTTGTTAATTAATGAAGGAATCCTCTGCATTTTTTTGCTGGATCTCAATGACCAGTCTATGGGGAAGACAAATACTGGTTTCACCATTCTTGGAGATCCAACTGGTTTTTACAGCAATTTGATCGGGACTGTTATCTTCCCGTACGCGGATGCTGCCATCTTTGACTTGGATAATGTTGTACTGATTTTCTGCTGGATAGTATGTTTTTTCAAAATCAGTCGTTTCATCTAAGTTGAAACGATCAACTTCTTGTCCGTTGATCCGAATCACTGCATAGCGGTCATTCGTTTCATCTGCCACACTTTGCTGCGAGAAAAAAATCACATAAGGCAAAAAAGAAAGCAAGATCAGCAAAAAAACGATCACGAAATCAAAGGGTTTAAGCTTCATTTGTTTTAAAAGGTTCATTAATTTTGCTTGCTTGGCCAATTTTTTCGCCTGCCTTTCTTTATTTTGTGAAGGAGTGACTGTTCCTGTTTAGGATTCGCGCTTTTTCTGATCATTGTAATCAGTGGAGAGATGATGACTCTTTTTTGCTTTTCCTGTTTCAGGATCGATTTGAATCGCGGGAGCATTGAGTTTCGTCTTGTCTCTGAGAAAGAATTTTTTTATTCTCTGCGTTTTTCTTGGAGGAACAGTCATTTCTTCACACCTTCATTAAAATTTGTTGCTTATTTTTTACTACGTTTGTATTGTTTGATCAATTTTAGTGCACGTTTTCTCGTTTTGATATTGGGACTCTTCAATCGACGATAAGCACTGGACACGTCTTGTTTCTCCATCTGAAATCTTCCTTTCTTTCTAGTGAGCTAGCATTTCCTGAGCGATTTCTGTTTTGGACAAGTCAGTTGGGTAGTAGGTAGGCCAATTGTCGACTTCTTCTAACAAAGCTTCTTGACTGTCATTGCCAAAGTAAATATGGTAATGATCAGATTTAGTTGGAGAAATCGAATGGTCACTGAATTGTACATATTTGAACGCTTGATCAGGATCTGTTGCTTCAAACAAGAAGCGGACACCGCGGTTACCGGCAGCGTAATCCAAGATCTCTTTTCCGGCATAACGATAGTCAGATTTTTCAGAGGTACCATCATCAAACACAAATTCCATCGAGTCATCAGTGATATGAATAGATTGTACTTCGGTTTCGTAACCAACAGTATAGTATTCTTTATATTCTTCAGCTGTTTTGCTGTCATCTAGTTTCGCTTTATAGTCAAAAACTTGATCTAATGTGCCGTCTTGCAGCAGTGGATACACGGATTGCCATTCGCCGCTCCAGTCAGATAAAGGACGATCAAGAACATCTGCATCCTCAAAGTAACCATTATACACTGTTTTTTCCTTTTCGTCTTCATGATCATGACTGTCTGCGTCACCAGCAACATCAGTTGTTTTTTTTAAGGCAGCAAGATTGCTCTCCATTACGGAAAGATAGTTTTCGCCATTGTCGATAGCTTCTTGAGTCAAGCCCTCTAATGGATTTAAAACTTCTAGCTCTACGTTTGCTTCAGCAGCTAATGTACGAGCGATAGTGTCTTTGGCATTTTCTTCAAAATAAATGTAGTGTACATCATGCTCTACGACAAAATCCTTTAATTCTGCTAATCGAGCAGGGGAAGGTTCTTCGCTTGGTGAAAGACTAGCGATTGGTACCTGTGTCAAACCGTAGTCCAAAGCAAGATAACCAAAAGCGGAATGTTGTGTAACGAATTCTTTTTGTGTCGCTTGATCAAAAGCTTCGGTATATTTTTCATCAAGAGCAGTCAATTCTGACAAATATTTTTCTGCATTTGTTGTAAAAGCTTCTTGTTTTTCAGGATAAGCTGCAATCAATTGATCGCGAATGCTTTCAACTTCCTGAATGGCACGGTAAGGAGAAAGCCAAACGTGTGGATCTAACTCATGGACATGGCCGTCTTCGCCATGATCGTGCCCATCTTCGTCGTGATCGTGGTTGTCCTCTTCATGATCGTGTCCATCTCCGTCATGTTCATGGGCTTCTTCATCATGTCCATGACTATGATCATGGTCGTCATCAGATCCAGGAAGCAAGAGCATTCCTTCTGTTGCTTTGATGACATGAACGTCTCCTTCTTCTAGGGACTGCTCAATAGAAGGGACCCACATTTCCATATTCTCATTATTATAAATGAAAACATCAGAATTTTGAATATCAGCAACATCTTTTGCAGAAGGCTCATAATCATGAGAATCTGTTCCTGCCGGCATCAGCAAAGTTACGTCACCTTCATCACCAACAATATTTTGAGTGAAATCATACATTGGATAAAATGTCGTCATCACCTGTAATTTTTCTGAAGCTTGCTCTGTTGTTTCATCTGTGGCACTTGTTGAGCAGGCAGCTAATAAGACGGAACCAAACAGTAGTGTCCCCCATAAAACTTTTTTCATTTTCTTCAACTCACTTTCTAAAATAGTGCTAAAACCAAATCGTAACAATTACGATTTACGCATTGATTAATTTATCATAGAGTCATTTTGAAAGTCAAGCATTATCTGAAGAAAAACTTTTTTGAAGGTGACCATGTACAGTCACTTTTACATATTACTGTTTCACTGAAAGAGAGATTGGGTTGGCGGAATGAGGCATTGCTACGCAAAACCCAATAGAAAATTTAATTGTAGAAGAAAGTTTACAAACCCTCCAGACCACCGGCTCCGCCATCGTGACCACCGACAAGGTGACTTCGTGAGATGCTGCGAGCACCTTCCAGTTTGCTTGTTGCATGAATAATAGAAGTGAAGCCGTATTTCTGACGAATCAAATCGATGACTCGATCCAAACGTTCTTGAGCAATTTCTTTTTCGGGATCTTCAAAAAGATTCAACTGCCGGTTTTGAGTATAAAGCAGTTTGGAATAACTGATACCGATATGTCGGACCGCTTGACCCTGATAGTATTTATGAAACAAATGCAGACAATGCTGTTTCAACTCTTTGGTTTGATTGGTTGCTTCGATTTTCATTTGATGAGAAAAGCTTTTCGATTTTTCATGATAGGCAGAGCCCACATAGAGATGGACACACTGTGTCAAGCAGTCGTGACGACGGATGCGGGCAGCTACCTGCTCCGCCATTTCTCCGATCACGATTTCGATCTCATGGATGTTGGTATAATTTTTAGGCAATACTTGATTGTTGCTGTAAGATTTTTCCTTTGGTTGGGGACTCGCTTCAGAAATAATGGTACGATCAATCCCGTTTGCATGATAATACAATTGTTCTCCGATGATGCCATAGCGTAGTCGCAGCAATTCTACATCTGCATGGGCTAACTGTTCGACGGAGTCAATGCCAATTTTATACAATCTTTTTTGAGTTCGACGCCCGATACCCCAAAAATCAGTAAGTGAAGGAATTTTCCAAACGGTTTCTGGGATAGTGTCGTAAGTCCATTCAGCAATAAAATGATCTTTCATCCGATTTTTCGCGGCATTATCCAAAGCTAGTTTTGCTAGCAACGGATTGTCGCCGATGCCAACAGTTAAGATCAATCCCATTTCATCATAAACTGTTTGTTGGATCAAACGTGCCATTTTTAAGCGTTTTTCATGCCGTGAGAGCTTCTCTGGGAAAAAAAGAGTAAGAGAAGCGGTCACATCTAAAATCGATTCATCGATGGAATAAATCAAGAGATCCTCTTCTGCTACGAAACGCTGAAAAAGTGTGTTTAGTTTCATATTCTCTTGGATATAATGACTCATTCGAGGAGGAGCTTTGATCAGTTGAGGATGATTAGGTAAATTTTCTGCCCGTGTCACATTGGAAATATGGAGCTGCTCTTTGGCTCTAGGAGAAGAGGCGAGGATCAACCCATTGCCGGTATGGTCCGAGCTACTCATCACGACTAACATTGTTTTTAATGGATCTAAACCTCGTGCTACACACTCAACGGTGGATAGCGATAGGTAATCCTTTGATGCAATCTCCAGATTTTCCCCCGCTCCACACCGTACGTGCGACTTTCACCGCATACGGCGTTCCATCAAAGTTTACTAACAGTATCATACAGTTATAGATTCAG